>DMZT01000050.1 GCA_003484865.1 Stenotrophomonas sp. | reverse complement strand
ACCGACCGTTGGTCGGTGGTATCGGATCGCATGCATCGCCGGCACTACAGCCAGCCTTTCTGCCGCGCCAGCCGATATGCTTCGATGCGGTTGGCCACACCCAGTTTGCCGATGCATTCGGACAGGTAGTTGCGCACCGTCCCGTGCGAGAGCCCGAGCTGGGTGGCGATCTCGCCGGCCGAGCGGCCGTCGCCGGACAGGCGGAGCACCTGGCGCTCGCGGTCGTTGAGGGGATCGGCCTGCGACCAGGCATCCAGCGCCAGCTGCGGATCGATCGCGCGGCCGCCGTGCTGCACCTGGCGCAGTGCATCGGCCAGGCGTTCGGCCGGGGCATCCTTGAGCAGATAGCCGCAGACGCCGGCATCCAGCGCGCGGCGCAGGAAGCCGGAGCGCGCGAAGGTAGTGACGATCACGACCTTGATCCGCAGGCCCTGGCGGGCGATCCGCTGCGCCAGTTCCAGCCCGGACAGACCGGGCATTTCGATATCGGTGACCAGGATGTCCGGCTGCAGCTGCTGCAGCATCCGCCACGCGGCCTCCCCATCGGCGGCGCTGCCCAGCACCTCGATATCCGGCTCCAACCCGAGCAGCGCGGACAAGGCGCCACGCACCATCGCCTGGTCTTCGGCGAGCACGATGCGGATCATGATGCACCCCCGGCAGGCAGCGACGGCGCTGTCGGCACCTCCACCGGCGCCACCACGGCGGTGGTCGCGGCCGGCAAGGTGACCCGCACCGTCACGCAGGTGCCCTCCCCTTTTGCGGACTGCACCGCCAGGGTGCCACGCAGTGCAGCGACGCGTTCGCGCATCCCGGTCAGGCCGTTGCCATCGACGTGGGCACCGCCGCGCCCGTCATCACGGATCTGCATCAACAGACTGCGCCCGTCCTGCTCGAAGGTGATCCACGCCTGCCGCGCCTGTGCATGACGGGCGACATTGGTCACCGCCTCGCGCAGCACCAGCGACAGCGCCCGCTCCGTATCGACCGGCATCGGCGGCGGTGGCGCGTAGTGCAGATGCACATGCTGGTACTCCAGCAGCAACCGCGCCGAGGCGAGTTCGGCCGCCAGATCGCTGGCGCGGATACCGGTGACTGCACTGCGCACTTCGGCCAGCGCCTGCCGCGCGATCGTTTCAGCCTCGTCCACTTCGCGGCGCGAGCCGGCTGGATCGCGGTCGGCCAGCTTGCGCGAGAGCTCAAGCTTCAAGGTGATCAAGGACAGCGTATGCCCCAGCAGATCGTGCAGATCGCGGCCAATGCGCTCACGTTCGGCCGTTGCCGCCAGCCGACGCACTTCGTCCTGGGACAGCTGCAGCGCTGCATCCTGTTCATGGCTCGCGGTTTCGAAATTGACCACCAGGCTGATGATCATCGCCATGCTCGGGATCCAGATCAGCGCCTGCCACGGATAGTGGGCCAACAAACCCACCACCACGAACAACGCGTTCAAGCCCACCAGCTGCAGCAGATAGCGCCCATAGCCACTGCGGCGCGAGACGCGCAGGGTGACACAGCCGAAAATGAAGTAGCTCACCGCCGAGGGGTACCACGCCAGCGGCACCAGCCCCAGCACCACCATCGACAGCGCATAGCGCGGCGCGTGGCAACGCGGTGCGAGCAGCACACCGGCGTACAGGACCAGGAACACCGGGTAGGTCAGCAGGGTCAGCGCCGCCCATCGCCACGTGTAGCCACCGCCGAACAGCGGCGTCAGGAACACCCACAGCGTCCACAGCAGGTGGATCGCATCGACCCACGGCGATCTGCCGCGCCGCAGGTTCTCGGCCACGGCCGAATCCGGCGCGGGGCGCAGCAGGGAGGCGAGCCGACTGAAGGACACGGACGATTCCAAGGCAGAACGAACAGGCGCGATCATGCCACTTCAGCCGATCCGCCGCAGGCGGCGCCGTGCCAGCCCAAGCGCCACGACGGTAATGCAAAGCAGTACGGCCACGTGGACCCAGGCACTGCCCTGCGCCGGCTGACCGACCGCCGGCAATGCCAGCTGGGCCAGATGCCAGGTCGGCCACAGCGGCGCCATGGCGCTGAACAGCGGTGGCAGCATCGACAGCGGCAGCCACAGCCCGGACAACAACGCCAGCGGCAGATAGACCAGGTTGACCACCGCCGGCGCCGCGTTGGCGCTGACATGGCTGCCGATCAACAGGCCGATCGCGCCCAGCGGCAGCGCCGCGAACGCCGCCACCGCCAGCAGATGAAGCGCGGCCCAAGGGGTGACAGACACGCCGGCGCCCATCGCCACCGCCATGAGCAGCACCGCCACCAGCACCGCGAACAGGACGGCCATCAGCAGGCGTGCGAGCAGGGGTGCCATCGGTGGCATCGGCAGTGCACGCTTGAGTGTGAGCAGGCCGCCCTCGCGGTCCAGCGCCAACTGCACGCCGAAGCCGAACAGCGCCGGCGCCATTGCACCGAACACGCAGTAGGTGGCCAGCAGATAGATCGAGGCCTGGCCGCGACCGAGCAGCACACCGAACAAAGAATAGAACAACACCGGGAACAGCAGCGACGGCAGCACGAAGCCCGGGTAGCGCCAGGCACGCCGCAGTTCGCACACGATCTCGGCGCGGTAGATCGGCCACGCGGGCACGCGGGCGGACGTGGCGGATACGGTTTCAGTCACGGTGTTCATGCGGCCTCCCGGGTCAGTTCAACGAAGGCGTCGGCCAGCCCGCCGCCATGCACGTCCAGTTCCTGCAGTTGCGGATCTTCGGCGAGCAGCCGCGCGACCACCGGCTCGGCCGGTTCGGCCAGCAGCTGCAGGTGCAGGCCATCGCGGACCGCCTCGCGCACGCCCGGCCAGGTCTTCAGCGTCTCCACGTCCAGTGCGCTGCGGCAGCGGATGCGACGCGGCGCGAGCTGCTGGCGGAACTGCGCCAGCGGACCATCGGCCAGCACCCGGCCCTGTTCGATCACCACCACGCGCTGGGCCAGCGCCTCGGCTTCTTCCAGATAATGCGTGGTCAGCAGCACACCGCAGCCCTCGGCCGCCAGCTGCCGGATCGCCTGCCAGAGCTGCTGCCGCGCCTGGATGTCCAGGCCGGTGGTCGGCTCATCGAGGAACAGCAGCTGCGGCCGCCCGCAGACCGCGATGGCGAACTGCACCCGGCGCTGCTGGCCGCCGGACAGCGTTCCGTAGCGACGCCGGGCAAGATCGGTCAGCCCGGCCAGTGCAAGGCAGTCCGCCAGTGAGCGCGGATCGACGTAACAGGTGCGCGCCAGATCAATCAGCTCCCGGACCTGCAGCACCGGTGGCAACGCGGTGGCCTGCAGCATCACCCCGATGCCGCCGCGACGGTCCCGATCCTGCGGGTCGCCGCCGAGCAGCTCCACCCGACCCGCATCCGCGCGGCGCAGGCCCAGCAGCAGCGAAATGGCCGTGCTCTTGCCGGCGCCGTTGCGGCCGAGCAGGGCCAGCACTTCACCGCGGTGCAGCGAGAAACTCACGCCCTGCAGGGCGACGACGTCACCGTAGTGGACCTGGACGTCGTGCAGACAGGCCAGTGGCGAGGCAGTGGATTCAGTCATGGCGGACTCCCGGAAAGGACACCCACAGCTTCTGCTGCCGGCCGCGGCCACCCCAGTGGCCGTCGTCAGCCCATGCAGGTGACAGCTGTCACTGCCGCAGCGCCATGCTGCCGGGCATGCTGTGGACCACCCCGGCCACCGTGCCGGTTTGCCCCCCGGCCGCCGATGCGGTCACACTCGGCCCGATTCCCCGTCCAGACTCACGATGAACGCATCCGCTGAACTGCTCAAGGAACTCCGCATCGACCGCAAGGCCGGTTCCCCGCCCCCGTCGCCCTCGCGACGCGGCCGCTGGATCGTGCTGGCGATCGTCCTTCTCATTGTGTTGGCCGGCCTGGCCTGGTTCGTGCTCGGTCGCGAGCGCCCGATCGCCGTGACCACCGCGCCCGTGGTGGCGATCCAGCAGGGCGGTGCCAGCAGCTCGGTGCTCGACGCCAGCGGCTATGTGGTCGCCCGGCGCATGGCCACGGTCTCGGCCAAGATCACCGGCAAGGTGCGTGAGGTGATGATCGAAGAAGGCATGCGCGTGGAAGAGGGCCAGGTGATGGCCACGCTCGACCCGATCGATGCCAACGCCCAGCGCAGCCTCTCGGCCTCGCAGCTGGAGGCGGCGCGCAGCCAGCTCGCCGGTCTCCAGGCCCAGGTGGCCCAGGCCGATGCCGAAGCCGGCCGCCTGCAGGCACTGGTCGGCCAGCAGCTGGTCTCGCGCTCGCAGTACGACCTGGCCATCGCCCAGCGCGACAACCTGCGCGCCCAGCTCAGAACCGCCCAGCGCAATACCACCGTGGCCAGTGACTCGCTGGCGATCGCCGACCTCGGTGTGGACAACAACATCGTGCGCGCGCCGTTCTCCGGCGTGGTCACCGCCAAGGCCGCGCAGCCGGGCGAGATCGTCTCGCCACTGTCGGCCGGTGGCGGGTTCACCCGGACCGGCATCGGCACCATCGTGGACATGGAGTCGCTGGAGATCGAAGTCGAGGTCGGCGAATCCTTCATCGGCCGCGTGCAGCCGAAGATGCCGGTCGAAGCCACCCTCAATGCCTACCCGGACTGGAAGATTCCGGCCGAAGTGATCGCGATCATCCCCACCGCCGACCGCGGCAAGGCCACCGTGAAAGTGCGCGTGGCGCTGAAGACAAAGGACCCGCGCATCGTTCCCGAGATGGGCGTGCGGGTCAGCTTCCTGGAAAGCGCCCAGCCCGCCGAAGCCGCCAAACCGCAGGGTGTGCGCGTGCCGGCTTCGGCGATCGTGGAGCGCGAGCAGAAGACCGTCGCCTTCGTGGTCAAGGACGATGCGCGGGTGGAACAGCGCGCGATCACCGTGGGCACCACGCTCAACAACGACCGCCAGGTCACCCGGGGCCTGAGCGCCGGCGAGGTCGTGGTAACCACCCCACCGGCCGAGCTGCACGACGGCAGCAAGGTCACCGAAACCCCCTGACCGGCTGACAGCTGCGTCACGCGAGCCGCTCTCACGCTCGCGGCAAGTGCGATTCCCTCGTGCCGTCACGGCGCGCACGGTGGCGGCTGTCCGTCACCGCGGAACCCGGCGGCCCTCGCCCGGGCGCGCCGTACGCCCTTTCTTCCCGATCCACGGAGAACCACCCATGTCCACCCTGGTTTCGCTCCGCAACATCACCAAGACCTACCAGCGCGGCCCCGAGAAAGTGCAGGTGCTGCACGGCATCGACCTGGACATCCAGGCGGGCGATTTCGTCGCGTTGATGGGCCCCTCCGGCTCGGGCAAGACGACCCTGCTGAATCTGATCGGTGGGTTGGATACGCCCACCGCCGGCGAGATCGAGATCGAAGGCGAGCGCATCGACCGCATGAGCGGCGGCCAGCTCTCGACCTGGCGCAGCCACCACGTCGGCTTCGTGTTCCAGTTCTACAACCTGATGCCGATGCTGACCGCCCAGAAGAATGTGGAGCTGCCGCTGCTGCTCACGCACCTGGGCGCAGCGCAGCGCAAGCGCAACGCCGAGATCGCGCTGACCCTGGTCGGCCTGGCCGACCGCCGCAGCCACCGCCCCAACGAACTGTCCGGTGGCCAGCAGCAGCGCGTGGCGATCGCCCGCGCGATCGTTTCCGACCCGACCTTCCTGATCTGCGATGAGCCCACCGGTGACCTGGACCGCCAGTCCGCCGAGGAGATCCTGGGGCTGCTGCAGCAGCTCAACCGCGAGCACGGCAAGACCATCATCATGGTCACCCATGATCCCAAGGCCGCCGAGTACGCCACGCACACGGTGCACCTGGACAAGGGCGAACTGGCCGACGCGCCAGCGGCCCACTGACGGAGGAGGCGGCGATGAAATACTTTTCGCTGGTCTGGGCACAGCTGTTCCGCAGCAAGACCCGCACCCTGCTGACGTTGTTGTCGGTGGTGGCGGCCTTCCTGCTGTTCGGCATGCTCGATTCGGTCCGGGTGGCGTTCAACTCCGGCGGTGACACCATCGAAGGCGCCAAGCGGCTGGTGGTCTCCTCCAAGCTCTCGATCACCCAGAGCCTGCCCCTGCGGCTGCTGCGCGATATCGAAGCCACCCCGGGCGTGCGCAAGGTCAACTACGCCATGTGGTTCGGCGGCATCTACCAGGACCAGAAGAACTTCTTCCCGAGTTTCTCGGTCTCGGACAACTACATGGACCTGTACCCGGAGTTCGAGCTGCCGCCCGAGCAGGCCGAGGCATTCAAGAACACCCGGACCGGTGCACTGGTCGGTGAAGCCCTGGCCAAGCGCTTCGGCTGGAAGCTGGGCGACACCATTCCGATGCAGGCCACGATCTTCCCGCGCAAGGGCAGCAACGACTGGCCGCTGGAATTGACCGGCATCTTCCGGGCCAGGGACCGCAACAACGCCGGTGCGGAGAACCAGATGATGCTGCACTGGAGCTACTTCGATGAATCCAACGACTACATCAAGAACCAGGTCAGTTTCTATACCGTGCAACTGGAGAACCCTGCCCATGCCTCACGCGTGGCGCAGGCGATCGATGCGCTGTCGCTGAACTCCGATCATGAGACCAAGTCGCAGACCGAGGCCTCGTTCTCGCAGGCCTTCGCGAAACAGTTCGCCGATATCGGCCTGATCGTCACCGGCATCATGGCCGCGGTGTTCTTCACCCTGGTGCTGCTGACCGGCAACACCATGGCCCAGGCCGTGCGCGAGCGCATCCCGGAGCTGGCGATCCTCAAGACGCTGGGCTTCAAGGATGGCACCGTGCTGGTCCTGGTGATGGTCGAGTCGGTGCTGCTGATCGTGCTCGGCGGGCTGATCGGCATGGGCCTGGCCTCGATCGTGATGCCGGTGATCAGCGCCAGCAGCCAGGGCATGATCAGCCTGCCCGGCGTGCCAGCGCAGACGTGGGGGGTGGCGCTGTGCCTGATGGCGGTGATCGGAATCGTGGTGGGCCTGCTGCCGGCATTGCGGGCGCAGCGGTTGAAGATCGTCGATGCATTGGCCGGGCGCTGAGGGGACCACCATGAAAACGCACTGGATGTGGAACGTAGTGACCGTGGTGGCGTTGCTGGTCGCCCTGGTGGTGTGGATCGTGCTGCCGTGGTGGATGGTGCTGGCGATCGCCGTGCTGCTGGCCGCGTGGCTGGTGCTTACCCGCAGTGGCCGGCTGTCGCTGGCAGCCGCACGGATCGGCATTGCCAGCCTGCCGCAGCGCTGGGGTGCCTCCTCGGTGATCGTGGTCGGCATCGCCGGCGTGGTCGGCGTGCTGGTGGCGATGCTGGCGATGGGCGATGGCTTCAAGGCCACCCTGGAGCGCAGCGGCAGCGATGACGTGGCGATCGTGCTGCGCGGCGGATCGCAGGCGGAAACCAACTCGGTGATCATGCGCGACCAGGTCCCGTTGATCGAGAACCTGCCCGGCGTGGCCCGTGGCAGCGACGGCAAGCCGCTGATCTCCGCCGAGCTGTCGCAGGTGATCAGCCTGCTCTCGCGCAGCGACCACAGCGATACCAACGTGCAGTTCCGTGGCGTCGGCGAGCAGGCGTGGGCGGTACGCGACAACGTGCGCATCATCGCGGGCCGCAGGTTCAAGCCCGGCCTGCGCGAAATCGTGGTCGGCAAGGGCGCGCAGGCACAGTTCGAGGGCCTGGAGATCGGCAAGACCCTGCAGCTGGGCAAGCAGGAATGGACCGTGGTGGGCGTGTTCGCCTCCAACGATGTGCACGAGTCGGAGCTGTGGTCGGACACGCAGACGCTGTCCACCACCTACAACCGCAGTGCGTATCAGTCGGTCAACGTGCGCACCGAGGGGGCGGCGGGCTTCAAGCAGTTCAAGGACGCCATGGAGGCGGACCCGCGCCTGAAGCTGGATGTGGAGACTACCCGTGACTACTACCGCAAGCAGTCCGGCGGCCTGAGCAAGCTGATCAGCATTCTGGGCACGGTGATCGGCGCGATCATGGCGATCGGCGCGGTGTTCGGTGCGCTCAACACGATGTACGCGGCCGTGGCCACGCGCGCGCGCGAGATCGCCACCATGCGCGCGATTGGATTCCGCGGCGTGCCGGTGGTGACCGCGGTGATGCTGGAGACGATGCTGCTGGCCCTGCTCGGCGGCCTGCTCGGTGGGCTGGTGGCGTGGCTGGTGTTCAACAACTACACCGTCTCCACGCTGGGCAACAACTTCAGCCAGGTGGTGTTCCAGTTCCAGGTTTCCCCGCAGCTGCTGTGGACGGGCCTGAAGTGGGCACTCGGCATCGGCCTGGTCGGCGGCCTGTTCCCGGCACTGCGCGCGGCGCGGCTGCCGATCACCACGGCATTGCGCGAGACCTGAGCGATACGTTTGAACAACGCGCGTGCGCGTGATCGCGCACGCGAAATACCAAGTCTGGAACCGCACTTGCAAGAGTGCGGTTCTTTTTTTGTGCGTGCGCGTTCACTGCACGTTTAGCTGTCGATCGCGCAGCTGTACGCGCGCTGCGACGACACGCCGCACGCACTCAAGTTGCCTCGCACGTCGCCGCTATTGCTGCCTCGGCCCACCGCGAGGGTGCTGTTGTCTTCGCGCTGCACGACGATGTGAAAAAGGTTTCGTCTGAATGCGTGGTTTTGTCAGCCATCGTTCATTTACAGCGGTTTTTACGCTTTCAAATGAAAGTAAAAAATTTGAAAAGTCATTAGACTCCCGCCCCCCACGTCGTGGTGTGTTGTTCCCCACGCCGCCCCAACGGGCGAATGTTTTTACAGAGAAAGAGAAACGCACGGATGTATTTGAAGACCAATCCGCTGCGCAACGCGATCGCCATCGCGCTTGTCGCCAGCTGCAGTGCCCCCGCCTTCGCACAGAGTGCCGATGACGGCACCACCAACCTGGATCGCATCGAGATCACCGGCTCGCGCATCCGCCAGGCCAGTGTCGAATCGGCCCAGCCGGTCGTCGCGCTGAATCGCGCCGAGATCGAGAAGAAGGGCTACGTCAACGTCGCCGACATCCTGCAGGACGTCACCGCCGCCGGTTCGCCGAGCATGAGCCGTGCCTCCTCGCTGGAATCGGGTCGCGACTTCGGCGGCATGTACGTGAGCCTGCGCAACCTGGGCCCGGAACGCAGCCTGGTGCTGATCGACGGCCGCCGCATGGGCGTCAGCGCCGGCGGTTACTCCGATCTGGCCTCGATCCCGTCCTCGATCGTGGAGCGCGTGGAAGTGCTGACCGACGGTGCCTCGGCCCTGTACGGCTCGGACGCCATTGCCGGCGTGGTCAACATAATCACCCGCAAGAACTTCGACGGTGCCGAAGTCAGCGCCTACGTCGGCCAGTACAGCGAAGGCGACGGCCAGAAGACCGCCTACAGCGCGACCTTCGGCAAGACCTTCGACCGTGGCTGGGTCACCGTGGGTGGCGAGTACACCGACGAAGATCCGGTCCTGGGCGGCGCGCGTGCGTTCACCGCATACCCGAACGGCCCGCGCCACACCGGCGACGGCCTGAGCGGCGTCACCCCGTGGGGCTACGCGACCGTGGATGGCAGGAACCTCAGCGTGGGCCCGGGCGGCGATCCGACCCAGCTGGGCAATTTCAAGCCGGCGGACAAGGCCAACGACGCCAACACCAAGACCAACATGAGCCTGGTCACCGGGCTGCAGCGCAAGTCGGTGTTCGCCAACGGTGGCTTCTCGATCACCGATGACCTGCGCCTGGTCGCCGATGCACTGTACAGCGAGCGCGAGTCCAGCAAGCAGCTGGCCGGCTACCCGTACCAGAGCACTGGTTCGCGTGCGCTGCTGTCCAAGGACAGCGCGTTCAACCCGTTCGGTCGTGACGTTGCCTTCGCGCATCGCACCGAAGAGCTGCCGCGCGGCACCGAAAACAACCTGACCACCAAGCGCGCCAGCCTGGGCCTGGAAGGCAGCTTCGAGACCGGTTCGCGGTACTGGGACTGGAACGTCAGCTACATGTACAACCGCAATGAAGGCGAGCGCATCGGCACGGGCAGCATGTACCAGCCGAACGTGAACCAGTCGGTCGGCCCGTCGTTCCTGGATGCCAACAACGTCGCCCATTGCGGCAGCGTCGGCAACGTGATTGCCGGCTGCACCCCGTGGAACCCGCTGGCCCCGATGGGCTATACCGGCCCGGGCTCGCTGAGCAACCAGGACGTGCAGGACTTCCTGTTCACCCGCTTCACCGACAAGATGCAGAGCACCACCAAGGTGGCCAGCGCCAACATCTCCGGCTCGCTGTTCAGCCTGCCGGCCGGTGACATCCTGGGTGCACTGGGCGTGGAGCACCGCAGTGAAGAAGCCAGCTACTCGCCGGACCTGATGGTCCAGAAGGGCCAGATCGCCGGCACCACCGGCCAGCCGACCCAGGGCGATTACTCGCTCAACGAGGTCTACCTGGAACTGCAGGTCCCGCTGCTGGCCGACATGGCCTTCGCGCGTGAACTGTCGCTGGACATGGCCGGTCGCTATTCGGACTACAACAACTTCGGCTCGACCACGAACACCAAGTTCGGCCTGAAGTGGAAGCCGATCGACAGCCTGCTGGTGCGCGCCACCTACGGCACCGGCTTCCGTGCACCGACCGTGGAAGATCTGTACGGCGGCACCACCAGCACGCGCGATTCGTACACCGATCCGTGCGACACCAGCTTCGGCGCGGCTGCCAACAACCCGCAGGTCCTGGCGCGCTGCCTGGCCAACGGGGTCCCGGCCAACTTCCGCCAGCTCGCCGCTGACGGCACCGCCGCGACGGTACCGGGCCAGCAGGGTGGCACGGACTTCAGCTCGGGCTCCAACGCCGCACTGAAGCCGGAAACCGCCAAGACCTGGACCGTGGGCGTGGTCTACAGCCCGGAGTTCGTCTCGGGCCTGGACCTGAGCCTGGACTGGTGGAAGATCCGCATCAACGACGTGATCGTCGGTGAGTCGGCCACGGACATGCTCAACCAGTGCTACGTGCTGGGTGTGGATGCCGCATGCGACCGCTTCACCCGTGCCAAGTCGGGCCGCACCATCGGTCAGGTCAACGGTCTGGACCGCACGCTGTTGAACGCGGGCTACCAGGAAACGGCCGGCTATGACCTGTCGGTCCGTTACCGTCTGCCGGAGCTGGCGATCGGCAAGTTCGCGGTCTCCTGGAACACCACGTACGTGGACTACCTGGAGCGCAAGAACGACAACGTCGACACCACCCCGGTGCGTCAGTACACGGGCTGGGAGGGCAACTTCCGCGTGCGTTCGAACCTCAATCTGGACTATCAGTACGGCAACTTCGGCCTCGGCTGGACGGCGCGTTACTACTCCAGCATGAAGGAGAACTGTGCGTACACGACCGAGTGCAGCAATCCGGGCTTCAGTTCGGCGTACACGGGCCGCCAGGGCATCAACAAGGTGGGCTCGAACACGTTCCACGATATCCAGGTGCGTTATGTGCTGCCGTGGAATGGCACGGTCTCGATGGGCCTGAACAATGTGTTCGACCATCAGGGTCCGATCATGTACAGCCAGCCGAACAGCAGCTTCACGTACTACGGTGGGTTCGATATCGGCCGCTATATGTACATGAAGTATCAGCAGCGTTTCTGATCGGGTTCGCCTGATCACCCTTTTCTGATCTGCGGCTTACTCTCTCCAAGCCGCTGAGTGGAAGTAAGACGGCGCCTTCGGGCGCCGTTGTTGTTTGTGGGCGGTCATCGTGCGCCCTGCTGGACACGTCGTCGTGCACCCTGCTCGGCGTGCCACGGTAGTGCCGACCGTTGGTCGGCTGCTGTTGAATTGCTGCCAACGGCAGCGGCAACAGCAACAGCAACGGCAGCGGCAGCGGCAGCG
>DMZT01000241.1 GCA_003484865.1 Stenotrophomonas sp. | reverse complement strand
ACCGTCGTTGACCAGACGCGCGCTCAGCGCCAGCGTGCCCCCGGCGAGCACCCGTTCGCTGCTCGCCTGCAGCTGCAGGGCGATCGGGCTGTTGGGTTCCAGCACCTGCACCACGTAGCGGCCCTGGGCCTGTGTGCTCTGCAGCCGGTAGCTGCCGACCGCCGATGTGGTGCCCGTGCGGACCATGGCCGTGCCCGTGCCGACCGACATCCCGGCCGCGCGCAGTTGCTGCTCATCGACCACCTGGGCCACCGCCAGCGCACCGGCCGGGTCACGCACCTGCCATTGGGTGGTATCCAGCGCACGCGCGCCCTGCACCGGACTGAGCTGGATCACCGCGTCGGGCGCGGTCAGCGGCAAGGCCAGGCCCTGCTGCAGCGCCGGCGCGTCCACCATCTCCCAGTAGCTGCGGCTGCTGGCCATGAAGGCCGGCGCAGCGGCCAGTGCCTGGGCGGGATCCAGCGCCCACGCAAAGCTCAGCGGTGCCTGCTCCACCGGTCCGGCCGGCAGGGGCGCACGCTCTACCGCACGCGGGACCTGGTCGCTGGCGCGGGCGGCCAGCAACGGTTGTGCCGCCTGCAGTGGCAAGGCTGCCAGGGCGGCGAGCAGGGCCACCGCGATCGTCGTCTGTCGCATCATCGGGAGGCTCCTCACAGGGTCAGGTCGTTGCGCAGGATCGTGCCCAGGCCGAAGCATTCGCGCCGGCTCTGGTTGTGGCTGAGCGGCTCGGCGCCCCGGGTGCGCTGCGTGTCGGTGAACCAGGTCGTACCGGCCGCCTTCTGGCTGCTGCACTCCAGGAAGCCGTCCGAGCAGCTGTTCAACCAGTTCTGGGTGAACTCCAGGCCCACGTTCTGCGCATAGCCACCGCAGTAGCTGTTGCTGTCCCACACCGCCGATTCCACATCCGAGCCGACCACGGCGCGGAACGGCTTGGGCAACGCAGGGCGGCCGGCGGTGCCGTACAGGTTCTGCGCGTTGTAGGTGGCCATGTGGCCCACCTGCTGCTGCCGCACGGCATCGCTCTTGTAGCCCAGCAGCCAGCCCACCGAGGTTTCGAACACGTTGCCGTTGAGCACCGCGTCGGCGAGCGGCGTGCCGGCCGAGGACGGCGCCAGCGCAGTGACCTTGCTGACCGTCTGGATGATTTTCGGATAGCGGCTGTCATACGTGGGGTTGGAGAGGACCCAGCGCACCACGTTGCCGCCGTTGGAATGGGTGATCACCACCAGTTTGGTGATGCCCTTGCTGTTGATGAAGGTGGTCAGCTGCCCGGCCAGGCAACCCGCCGCCTCGGGCGTCCACATGTACTGTTCGAAATCACAGTTGATGACGGTGTAGTTGCTGCTGTTGGGCAGCCCCTGGCGCACGGTGTCGATGATGCCCGGCTGCCAGTAGTCCGTACGTGCGTCGGTCTGCTTGCCGGTGCCGTGCACGAACGCCACGCCCACCACATCGGCCGCGTGCACGCTCGCGCACGCCAGCATCAGCCCCAGGGCGAGACCGCCACCCCACCTTCCCGCGTTGCTTCGCATCCGCTGTCTCCTTGCAGGTGATCCCCCTGATGACCGGCGCTGCCGCGTTGCCATGGGGTGCATATATCCATGGAGATATGACGATCGATGGCGCCTGCGATGACGCTATGTCGTGCGACCCATGAAATCCGTGAACCAGTCGCGGGTTTCCGTCATCCGGGGCACGGCCATGCCGGATCTGGCCGGATGACGAACGGCCGCTGTCGTTGCCAGAGGAAGCTGCGATCATGCGGCTCCCCCTCTCCGAGACCTGCCGATGTCGTCGTCCCTGCGCTCTGCTGCCGTTCGCCCGCTGCTGGTGACCGCCCTGCTCGCCGCCCTCGCCGGCTGTTCGTCAACGGCCGCGCCGCGCACCACGGCGGTGGAAGCCTCGGTCACCACCAAGGCGGTCGGCTACCTGCAGAGCACGGCCGTGCCGGACAGCCTGGCACTGGTACCGGCACCGCCGGCCGCCGGTTCGGCCAGCTTCGCACTGGACGAACAGGTCAGCCGTGAAGCCCGTGCCCTGCGCGGCAGCCCGCGCTTCGAACAGGCCCACCGCGACGCCGAACTCGCCTTCCCGGCCGGTGCCAACCAGTTCTCGTGCGCGATCGATGTCGACGTGGATGCGGTGAAGACGCCGGCCCTGTACCGCCTGCTCGAACGCAGCCGGATCGATGCCAGCGCGGCCACCCGCACGGCGAAGAAGCACTACCAGCGCGCGCGGCCGTTCATGGTCAACAACGAACCGACCTGTTCGCCGGAAGACGAGCAGGACCTGCGCGGCAACGGCTCCTATCCGTCCGGCCACACCTCGATCGGCTGGGCCTGGGCCCTGATCCTCTCGGAGATCGCCCCGGACCGCGCCGATGCGATCCAGGCACGCGGCCGCAACTACGGCGAGAGCCGCCTGGTCTGCAACGTGCATTGGCAGAGCGACATTCTGGAAGGCCGTTTCATGGGCGCTGCTGCTGTGGCACGCCTGCATGACAATGCCGCCTTCAACAGCGACCTGCTGGCTGCACGCAAGGAAATCGTGGCGGCACGCAAGGCGGGGCTGCATTCGGCACGGGATTGCGCGACTGAAGAAGCGGTGTTGAAGGTGCGGCCGGCGAGCGCGCTGTAAGACACCGCGTGTCGGTGGAGTTGCGTTGCTGGTAGTGCCGGCCGCTGGCCGGCTCCTCACGGCGCCGATCGACAGACAGCAGAGCTGTAACGGGATTGGGGCAGCCGACCAACGGTCGGCTCTACCTCGCAGGACGAAAAACGGCGCGGATTTCTCCGCGCCGTTTTCGTTTCAGGGGCGTGCCCACCAACGGTGGGCACCTACCGCATGTCGTGGATCAGAACTTCGCGGTGAACTCCAGACCGAACGTACGCGGCTCGTTGAGGAAGCCGGTCAGGTTGTTGAAGTCGATTGCGCCCACCACGCGGACCTGGTCGGTCAGGTTGCGGCCGTACACGGCCACGTCGTACTGGCCGTAGTCCCAGTTGTAGCCCAGGCGCAGGCCACCTTCCAGCGAGGAGCGGCTGCGGAACTCCGGCGACTCGTACAGGAAGAAGTTCACTTCGCTGCGGTAGGCCCAGTCGGTGTAGACGTAGAACTCGCTGGCATCGTTGACCGGGAAGCCGGCGCGCAACGTCAGGTTGTGGATCCACTTCGGCGCCTGCGGCAGCGGGTTGCCGTTGACCAGCGCATAGGTGCCGCCATCGATGACCGTGGTCGGGTCGGTGATGGTGCAGCCGCCGCCACAGATCGCCACCGCCAGATCCTTGTCCTTGATCTCGGTGTCGTTGTAACTGCTGCCCAGGGTCAGCAGCACGTGGTCGGTCAGGTAGGCTTCGAAGTCGAGCTCGGCGCCCTGGCCGAGGGTCTTGTCGGCATTGAGCAGGGTCGCGGTGTTGTTGGTGCCACCCACGGCGATCAGCTGCTGGCCATCAACGTTGTAGCGGAACACGTTGAAGCCCAGGCGCGCGCGACGATCGAAGAGGTCGGCCTTGATGCCGGCCTCGTACGAGATCACCTTCTCCGAATCGGCCTGCGAGACGCCACCGAAAGCCAGGCGGCCCTGGATCGACGGCGCGCGGAAGCCCTTGG
>DMZT01000242.1 GCA_003484865.1 Stenotrophomonas sp. | reverse complement strand
TATCCGTGACCTGCGCCTGTGCCGTCGCGCCGAGCAGGCCCACGGCCAGGCCCAGACACGCGAAACGCCGCACAAGGCGGCGTTTCGCGGAGACGTTCCCGGTTGGGAAGCGCATCGATCAGTGCGCCGTCAGTGCGTAGCCTTTCAGGCGCGCGGCGTAGTTCTGCAGCGCGGCGATGCCACTGGCTTCGGCTTCATGGCACCAGGCCTGCAGCAGCTTCAAGCGCTCGGCGGCGTCATTACCGCGCGCTTCCAGCAGGGCCGCCAGACGCGCGCGGTGTTCGACCAGCACGCGGATCCGCGGGCGCTGCTCGACCCACGTGCTGAGCTGGGCGCGGCAATCCGGCTTGAGCCAGCGGCCGTCGTTGACCAGCCCGCGGCGCATGCGGCGCGGCAGCAGCTTGCGCAGCTTGGCGCCGGCCATCGCCGCCTCTTCGCGCAGGGCCGGCACGAACACGTTGCGTTGGTAGTCGGTCATGGCCTGGAAACGGTGCGACAGCAGCGCCTTCAGGGTTTCCGCATCCGGCACGGCGATGTTCGGGCGCACGTCCATGCTCGGCGCCACGCGCAGCACCTTGGCCAGACGCACCGCCTGCAGGCCGCGGATCACCGCCCAGCCGATGTCGAACTCCCAGCGGCGCATCGAGAAGCGGGCCGAGCTCGGGAAGGCATGGTGGTTGTTGTGCAGCTCTTCGCCGCCCACCCAGAACGCCCACGGCGTCAGATTGGTGGAGGTGTCGGCCGATTCGAAGTTGCGGTAGCCCCACCAGTGGCCCAGGCCATTGATGACGCCGGCGGCCCAGAACGGGATCCAGGCCATCTGGATCGCCCACAGGGCCACGCCGGGCAGGCCGAACAGCACGCTGTTGATCACCAGCAGCGCGACCGGGCCGAGATTGGCGTGCGGGGTGTACAGGTGACGCTCGATCCAGTCATCCGGAGCACCGCGGCCGTACTGCTCGATGTCCGCGCGCATCGCGCGGGCCTCGCGGTACAGCTCCACGCCCCGCCAGAACACCATGCCGATGCCCTTGGTCACCGGGCTGTGCGGGTCTTCATCGGTTTCCACCTTGGCGTGGTGCTTGCGATGGATCGCCACCCACTCCTTGGTGATCATGGAGGTGGTGAGCCAGGTCCAGAAGCGGAAGAAGTGCGCGATCACCGGGTGGAAATCCACCCCCCGGTGCGCCTGGCTGCGGTGCAGATACAGCGTCACGGCAAAGATGGTCAGCTGGGTGAACACCAGCAGCACCAGACCCATGCCCCACCAGCCGAGGCCGACGACACCGCCGGTCAGGAAGTTGAGGAGCGTATCGAACATCGCAGGACTCCGGGCCGCAGTCGGCCGTCAAGGAAACAGGGATACCTTCGGACATGATGGGGCCAGACGTTGCAAACTTCATCCCTTCGATGCCATTTTTGCGCAGTCATTCAGTTCTCCCCTTACCTTCGTGAGCATGCCCCCGCATTCATGACAGTCGCAGCCTCACCGGCGGTGCCGGCCTCCCCCGTCCCCCTGATCGAGCTCGACCGCGCCTGTGTCATCCGCGGCCAGGTCCGGGTCCTGCACGATCTCAGCCTGCGCATCGAACAGGGCCAGCACACCGCGCTGCTCGGCCCCAATGGCTGCGGCAAGTCGTCCTTCATCAAGCTGATCACCCGCGAGCTGTACCCGCTGGCGCACGGTGATGGCACGGTGGCGGTGCGCGTGCTCGGCCAGAACCGCTGGCAGGTGGACCGGCTGCGCTCGCAGCTGGGCATCGTCACCGGCGACCTGAGCAGCAATCTTTCCGACATGCCCGGGCTGACCGTCGAAGAGGCGGTGCTGACCGGCTTCTTCGCCAGCTTCGTGGTGCCGGCCTTCCGCGAGGTGAGCCCGGAGATGCGCGAGCGCGCGCGTGAAACCCTGGCCATGACCGGTGCCCTGCCGCTGCTGCAGCGCGGCTATGCCGAACTCTCGGCCGGCGAAACCCGGCGCGTGCTGATCGCCCGGGCGCTGGTGAACCGCCCACAGGCCCTGCTGCTGGATGAACCCTCCACCGGGCTGGACCTGATCGCGCGCGAGCAGCTGATCGCCACCATGCGTGAGCTCGCCCGCCAGGGCATCACCCTGGTGCTGGTCACTCATCACATCGAGGAGATCATCCCTGAGATCGAGCGGGTGGTGATGCTGCGCGGCGGCAAGATCCTCGCTGACGGCCCGCGCGCGGAGCTGCTGCGCGATGCACCGTTGTCCGAGCTGTTCGGCGGCCCGATCCGGGTGGTGGATCAGGCCGGCCGATTGAGTGCGTTCGCGGGTTAGGTCACGCAGCCTAGAACCTCACCGCCACCGCACGCGATTCGATCGGTGCCATCCGGCTCTGGTCCTGCAACTGCAGGTCGCGCACTTCGAACGGGGCGGCATAGCCACTCGGCAACGCCACGCTGGCGAACGGCAGGCGCAGCTCACCCGCCCCTGCCGTCGCGAACCACGCCGCACTGTGTGCCTGCGCGACGGGCCGCAGCGTCCCGTCCGGGCCGGTGGCATACAGCGTACCGCGCGCCTCGTAGCGGCCGGGCGCACCGATCTGCAACGGCAGGCGCACCTCGCGGCGGCTGGCATCCGCCTCGACCTGGCCCTGGAAGCGCGCCGTCGGCTGCGCCACCGCGAACGCCACCTTGGCATCCCGCTGCACGCCGTCGGCACTGACGAACGCCTGCAGCTCCCACAGCCCCTGCGCCGTGCCGATGTCCTGCGGCACCGTCACCTGGG
>DMZT01000240.1 GCA_003484865.1 Stenotrophomonas sp. | reverse complement strand
TTCGCCATACGCCTAGCATCTGTTGTTGCGGGATTCCGGAGGCCATCATACTGGTCTGCCCGTCCCGCCCCAACCGCCCGATGACCGCCCTGAAGTACCTCGCCGGCTATCCCGACGCCCTGCAGCAGCAGGTGCGCGAGCTGATCGCGGGCGACCGGCTGGGGCCGTGGCTGGAGCAGCGCTATGCCGAACTGCATACGGTCCGCAACGACCGCCAGCTCTACGATTACACCCAGGGCCTGAAGGAGCGCTACCTGCGCCAGTCCGCGCCGCTGTCCAAGGTGATCTACGACAGCAGGCTGCAGGTGCTCAAGCACGCGCTGGGCACCCACACCACGGTCTCGCGGGTGCAGGGCAGCCGGCTCAAGGCCAGCCGCGAGATCCGCATCGCCACGGTGTTCCGCGAGGCACCGGCGCCGTTCCTGAAGATGATCGTGGTGCACGAACTGGCCCATCTGAAGGAATCGGACCACAACAAGGCCTTCTACCAGCTGTGTACCCACATGGAAGCGGACTATCACCAGTTGGAGTTCGATCTGCGCCTGTACCTGACCCACCTGGAACGCACGCCGGCCTGAGCCGCAGCGGCCCTCATCGCGCAGCGCCGGGCCCCAGCCAGTACACTCCCCGCCCGTTTCCCGTTTTATGTTGCCTGCCCCATGACCGACCCGATCCGACTCGACAAACGCCTGACCAGCCTGATCGGCTGCTCCCGTGGCGACGCCCAGCGCTACATCGAGGGCGGCTGGGTGACCGTCAACGGCCAGGTGGTCGAACAGCCGCAGACGATGGTCACCGACGAGGAAATCGTGCTGCGCGAGAACGCCGAGGCGACCCGCACCGAGACCGTGAGCATGCTGCTGCACAAGCCGGCCGGCATGCGCTCGGACGAACTGTGCGCCCTGGTGACCCCGGAAAGCCGCAGTGAACTCGACGCCACCGGGGTGACCCTGCTGCAGCGGCATTTCCACGCCCTGCAGCTGGTGATGCCGCTGTCCGACGACGAAAGCGGCCTGGTGGTGGTCAGCCAGGACGGGCGCGTGATCTCGCACCTGAAGGATCGCGGCGCAACGCTGGAGCAGGAATACCTGGTGGAAGTCAGTGGCGAGCTGGCGCCCTACGGCATGAAGCGCCTCGCGCACGGCCTGAGCTTCCGCAGCTGGCCGTTGCCACCGTGCAAGGTGAGCTGGCAGAACGAAACCCGCCTGCGCTTTGCGATCAAGCCGGTGCATCCGGGCCAGCTGCGCGACATGTGCGCCCAGGTCGGGCTGGAGGTCATCAGCATCCGCCGCCTGCGCATCGGCCGCGTGGCGATGGGCAAGCTGGTCCCGGGCCAGTGGCGTTACCTGGCACCGGACGAGCGTTTCTAAACCGCGCCAGCACTCGCCCTGCACGCCCCGGCCGCTTACGATCGGGGCATGACCGAGAAAAAACCGTTCTGGCGCCGGCTGCTGCGCTGGCTGGGGATCGTTGTCGCCCTGCTGATCCTGCTGGTCCTCAGCGGCCTGCTGCTGGCCGACCACCTCACCCCGCAGGCCGTGGGCGAGCGTTCGACGGTGCTGCCCACCCAGGCCGACCAGACCCCGATCGATCGCGAGCTGGTCCGCCTGCAGGCCGAGCACCCCGGCCAGACCGGTGTGGCCTTCCTGTCCGACGGGCTGGACGCGTACGCCGCACGCGCGGTGATCACCCAGCACGCCGGGCGCAGCCTGGACCTGCAGTACTACATCTGGCACGACGACCTCATCGGCCATCTCATGGCCAACGAGCTGTACCGCGCGGCCGAGCGCGGCGTGCGGGTACGCATCCTGCTCGATGACATGAACGCGCAGGACAAGGACGCGCTGATGATGGCGCTCGATGCGCACCCCAACATCGAGATCCGCCTGTACAACCCGTTCCGCAACCGCAACGGGCTCTGGCGCCTGGTCGAGATGGTGCAGCGTGTTTTCAGCGTCAACCACCGGATGCACAACAAGTCATGGATCGCCGACGGGCGCGTGGCGATCGTCGGTGGCCGCAACATCGGCGAGGAGTATTTCAGCGCACGCCCGGATGTGAACTTCCGCGACCTGGATCTGCTGGTCGCCGGCGAAGCGGTGCAGCAGGCCAACACGATCTTCGACGATTACTGGAACAGCGATACCGCCGTGCCGATCCGTGCGCTGGCGTTCTACACCGAACCGCAGCTGCGCCTGCTGATCGGCGAAAGCGAGCACGAAGCGCGCCTGGACAGTGCCCAGCCCTATCTCGAACGCGTGGCGCGCTCGCAGGCGGCGAAATCGTATTACCGCGATGCGCTGGATCTGCACTGGTCACACCACGTGGAGATCGCCTCGGACCCGCCGATGAAGCACCGCCGCGACGATCAGGCCGACTGGCTGGTGACGCGCCTGGTGCAGGAGCTGGAAAGCGCACAGCACAAAGCCTTGCTGATCTCGCCCTACTTCGTTCCTGGCGAGGACGGCACCGAGGGCTTGGGCGCGATGGTCGCGCGCGGGGCCCAGGTCGCGGTCATCACCAACTCCCTGGCCGCCAATGATGTGGCCGCCGTGCACAGCGGTTACATGCACTACCGGGCACCGTTGCTGCGCAGTGGCGTGCAGCTGTACGAGCTCAAATCGCGCGGCAACGTCGATGGCGGCGGTCTGTTCGGCAGCAGTGGCGCCAGCCTGCACACCAAGGCGTTCATGATCGACGACCAGCGCGGCTTCGTCGGCTCATTCAATCTGGACCCGCGCTCGGCGTATCTGAACACCGAGATGGGCGTGCTGTTCAACGATCCGGTGCTCGCCGCGCAGCTGCGCGAGGAGTACCTGCGCCTGGCCAGCCCACGCCAGAGCTACTGGGTGGCCCTGGGACCGGACGGCGACGTGCGGTGGCTGGAGCGCGATGCGCAGCCGCCGCACTGGCTGTACACCGAACCGGACACCGGGTTCTGGCTGCGGGCCAGCGCACGCGCGATCAGCTGGCTGCCGCTGGAGTCGCAGCTCTAGCTCAGCCGGCCTGGGCCACGTCGCGCTCGGCCTCGTCGCCCTCCAGCGTTTCCACGGCGCGCCCGTGCACGCGCCGCCAGATCCACTGCAGTGCGTGCGGCGGTGTGTCGTCCAGTTGCTCCAGCAACGCCAGGGCCTGGACCTGACCGATCTGGCCATGGCGGCACAGCAGGCTGGCCGCCGCCGCCGCACGGGCAAAGCGCAGGCTGGCCGCCAGCCCACTGCCACTCTGGCGGATCAAGGCATCGTGCACGGCCTTGGGCAGCTCCCATGCCGCGGCGATGCGGCTGGCCACCGGCAGGGTCCAACTGTCGAGAAGATCCGCCGCCAGCGTGCGCGGCGGGGCGGCGAGCGCCTGTTGCGCGCAGGCATCGAGCAGATGGCGCATCACCAGCGCCGCGCCCAGGCCCTGGGTCAGGCCCAGCCACTGCGCGGCGAAGCCATCTTCATGGGTCACCGTGCGTGCGTGGTCGGCGGCAGCACGCGAGGCCAGCAGCGCATGCTCCCAGATCACCGCACTGAACTGGGGAAAGGCATCGCACTGCAGCTGCATCACCGGCTGCACCAGCACCGCGCTGATG
>DMZT01000238.1:6798-7644 GCA_003484865.1 Stenotrophomonas sp. | reverse complement strand
CACGGCCCCAGTGCGTTGGCGGTGTTGAACGCCGCGTGGTTGGAGGCGGCCGCCAGCGTCTGCGCTTCGCCCGCCACATCCATCAGGCGGGTCTGCAGCACGGCCGCCAGGGCGCCCATGGTGCCGACGGCAATGATCATCGGGAACACGCTCCACACCGACTGCGCGGCCAGCGGGAAGGCGAGCAGCACCAGGATCGACCAGACCAGCACCACGGCCGCGGCGCGGAACTGGAAGCGGTCCACCAGCCAGCCCCCGGCTACGTTGCCGATGATCGCGCCGATGCCGAAAATGCCCACCGCCAGCGGCATCCACGATTCGGCCAGGCCGGTGACCTGCACCAGGGTCGGGGCGAGGTAGGTGAACACGCAGAACATGCCGGCAAAACCGACCGAACCGATCGCCAGCGCCAGCCACACCTGGGTGCGGTTGAAGGCGCGCAGCTCGCGCATCGGCGAGGTGCGGACTTCATCCGGATCGGGCAGCAGGAAGCGCGCGATCATGGCCACGGTGGCAATCGCCAACACACTGACCACCGCGAAAGCAGTGCGCCAGCTGAGCTGCTGGCCGAGCCAGGTGGTCAGTGGGTTGCCGACCAGGATGGCAACGGACAGGCCGAGCAGCACCTTCGAGACCGCCGCGCCGCGCTGGGCCGGGGGACTGATCGCGGCGGCCACCAGCATTGCCACGCCGAAATACGCGCCATGCGGCAGACCGGCGACGAAGCGGGCCAGCAACATCGTGCCGTAGTTCGGCGCCAGCGCGCTGGCCAGGTTGCCGATGGCATAGAACCCCATCAGCGCCAGCAGCAGGTTGCGGCGAGCGAAGCCGGCACCGGCAAAGGCC
>DMZT01000238.1:1571-6666 GCA_003484865.1 Stenotrophomonas sp. | reverse complement strand
ACGGCACCGGCAAAGGCCAGTACTGGTGCGCCGACCACCACGCCGACGGCGTAGGCACTGATCAGGTGGCCGACCTGTGTTTCGCTGATGGACAGACCACGGCTGATCTCAAGCATCAGCCCCATGCTGGCGAACTCGCTGGTGCCGATGGCGAAGCCGCCCAGCGACAAGGCCAGCAGAATCAGAGTGCGCTCGCGCGGCGAGAGCCGGGCGGCCAGAGGGACGGAGGAGGAGCTCATGCAGGCGGCGGCGTCGATCGGGGGAGCGCGGCATTGTACTGCTGCGGCGCAACATTAATCAGGCCCTTGGGTAGAACGCTGGATCCGCGGGACACTGCGCACCTGCGGCAAGGGCATCCGGGTCAGCCCGGGACGCCCGTCCTGATGGGCTGTTGTCGAGTCTTCACGGATAGCGCTCGGGCCTGAACGGCAGTCCCTCCGGCGTGTCCAGCCGGGGGCTGACCCCATGCGCACGGCTGAGAATCTCGTTGGTCCGCTTCTGTTCGGCCAGGATCTCCCGCAGCAGCCCCTTGATGCCGAAGATGGCGAAGGGAACGAAGATCCACAGCAGCCCGAACAGCGCCCAGCCGAGGCCAATCAACAGCGAGAAACCGTCCAGCATGTGCATTCCTTTGTCAGTGGCAGAGATGCCCGTGCGCGCATGATGGCCGCTGCACCGTTCGGGCGGCTTCGGTCAAGGCCAGTCTCGCTCATTCGTGCGACAATTTGCCTTCAAAGCCACCACCTGTCGATGGCTGCGCCATGTGGCCATAGGGGTTGTGATGTCTATCAGTACGGGCTTTCCAGCGCTCATCGGCTTTGATCTGCCCGGTCTGCAGGATGGGGCTGGCGCGTCACGCGTGATCGTCACCGCGCTTGTGGATGGCACGCCCCCCAGTGACTGGATGCGCTTCCTGCACCGTCTGGCGTGGCCATCGCTGCGCCTGGATCACGGCGTCGAGCAGATCCGGCTGGTCGGGCAGGGCATCCATTTCGTGGGCGCCATCAAGGACCCGCGCGCGTTGTCCGCGTCGGTGCGCGGTCTCTTCAACGAGATCAACGCGAAGGTGCTGGATCGCCGCTTGGCCGCGATGGAGAACCCGCTCGACGACGACGGTCCCGGCGCGGCGCCCTTGGCGGATCCTGCGATCTCGGCGGATCCACGTCTGGACGATGTCGCGGCGTTGCTGGCGATGCCTGCCGTGCCGGGCATGCTGGAACTGGCCAGTGCGATGACCGGCATGCGTTTCGTCGCCGTGGCACGCGTCACGGCGGATCGATGGACGGCGTGCGCCGTCCATGACGGCCTCGATTTTGGTCTGCGGCCGGGCGAAGACCTGGTGCTGGAAACCACCATCTGCGATGAAATCCGTGAGCATCGCCATCTGGTGCAGTTCGATCAGGCCAGCACCCACCCGGTATTTTCCAGCCACCCCACGCCGGCGTTGTACGGGTTCGAGAGTTACATCTCGGTTCCGATGTTCCGCCGCGATGGCGGGTTCCACGGCACCTTGTGCGCGCTGGATCCGAATCCCTCCAGGCTCGATGCCGCCACGGTGAAGGCATTCGAGATCCTGGCCGGCGTCATCGGCGCGCAGCTGGAGGTGCCGGAGGCATCCGCCGAGGCGGGCCAGAAGGTGGCCAGCATGAGCGATGCACTGTCGGTGCTGTCCGGTCAGGTCGACGCACTGGAGGCGGCGATGCTCCCGGAGCAGTTCCGCATGGTGACTGCGCGGTTGCGTGAGCTGGTGGACGCGCGAGGGGCGGTCCTGGGCTGATCGCGCCGCTGGGCAGCGCTGCGCAGGTCTTTGTCCCCTCAGCCGTCTACCTCGACCCGCGCAAAACGCGCACGCCACTGCCCGTCCACCTCCACCTGCGCGACGAACATCTCGAACGGACGCACCCACAGCCCGATCTCCGAATCCAGCGGCCGGTACAGCACCATCGGCGCCAGCGTTTCGCTGTGGCGGACAACGCCGATCACTTCGTAGTTGCCGCCTTTGAAATGGCGGTAATGGCCGAGCGGCAGGGCGGGCAGCGGGGTGAGATCGGTCATGGTCTGGCAGCGAGGCAGGCGGGCTGGCCATTATCGCCCGGGCTGCCGATGGCGTCGCGGGGTCTCAGCCGGCATCCGGCAACGGACCGGCGCGGCAGGCACTGACCAGCTGCAGCACCGCGTCAGGGTGCATGGGCCGCGCGAGGTGATAGCCCTGTGCCTCGTCGCAGCCCCACAGCCGCAACAGCGAGAGCTCGGCTTCGTTCTCCACGCCTTCGGCTACCGTGCGATACCCGAGCTGCCGCGCGAGCTTGATGATGGCCTCCACCTTGAGCCGCGCGGTGCGCGAGCGCGCCAGCCCGGTGACCAGCGTCTGGTCGATCTTGATGTGGCTGATCGGCACCTCGCTGAGGTAACCGAAATTGCTGTAGCCGCTGCCGAAGTCGTCAATCGCGATGCGCACGCCGGCAGCCGCCATGTCGCGCAACTGCGGCAACGCCGCAGGATGATGGTTGAGCCATTGGCCTTCGGTGATTTCGATTTCGATCACGCCGGGGGCGAGACCGTACGCGTGCAGTCGCTCCGACAGGACGCTCCATACACACTGATCATCGAAGTCGCGTGGCGAAAGATTGATGGAGAGACTGAAGCCGGGCACGCGCTCCTGCCATTGCGCGGCCTGGGCCAGGGCGTGATCGATGACCCAGCGGCTGATCGCCGGCATCAGCGCGGTGCGCTCGAGCACCGGGATGAATTCGCCGGGGCTGATCGGACCCAGCATCGGGTGGGTCCAGCGCAGCAGTGCCTCGGCCGATACCGGCAACCCGTCGCGCAGATCGAAGCGTGGTTGGTACACCAGGCTGAACTGGTGCTGGGCCAGCCCGCGCCCGGCGTCGGAGGCCAAGCGGTAACGCCGGCGAAGGGCATCGTCGCGTTCCTGCGAGTACCAGCACAGGCAGGCATCGGTCTGGATCGCGTGGTGCATGGCGACCAGGCATTTGCGGACCAGATCCGCGGTCTGGCCCGGGACGGGGCGGAAGTCGCATACACCGGCGTGGAACTGCGGCGACATCGGAATGCGGCCGGCCATCAGCGGCCGGCGCATACGGATGCGCAGGCGCTCAAGCAGTGCCTCGGTCTGGTGGTGCGAGTGGTCCGGCAGCAGGAAGGCGAAGCGGGTCACGCCCACGTGATAGACCTGTGCGATATCGCGCAGCACGTCCTGCACCCGCAGCGCCGCTTGGCGCAGCAAGGTTTCCACCGGCTTCATGCCCAGCGCCTGGCCGGCCTCGTTGGCACTTTGCAGATCGAATACATCCAGCAGCACTGCGGTGAATGCATGCGACTGGCCACGGCGGGACAGGGCATTGAGGTCGGCCTGGAACTGCTGCCGGTTGGGCAGGCCGCTGATCTGCTCGCGCCGGCCCAGCGACATCTTCAGCTCCATCTGCGCGACCACCACCCGTGACAGCGTCTGCAGCTGCAGCTGTTCTTCGGCCGACAACTGACGGGGCTCACGGCCCATGATGCACAGCGTGCCGAGTGCGATGCCGGCCTTGGTGATCAGCGGGGCACCAGCGTAGAAGCGCAGCTGCTGCGGGCCGGTCACCAGGGCATTGTCGGCAAAACGCGCATCCAGGCGCAGGTCCGTCACCTGCAGCACGGCGCTGGCGCCCAACGCCCATGCGCAGATCGATGCGTGCCGTTCGTTGCGGGTGAGCGTCAGCCCGACGCGCGAGATGATGTGCTGGTGCTCGGCATCGAAGATGGACACCAGCGCAATTGGAACGCCGAAGGTAAACGCCGCCAGTTCGGTGATCGGGTCCAGCGCAGTACCCAACGCAGGGTCCATCACGTTGAGCGCTTCGATCAACGCCATCCGATCTACATCATCACTTCTGTCCAGCATCTACCGCACCCTGTTCCGACTACACCACTACTATCCCCAGTGGAATGCAGAACCGATGTGAAGCACGAGCGGCGCGGATGAAGCGTTCACGCTGGCGGCAGTGCGCTCGCTCAGCAGGGCGCGACCGGTGACTGCAGCAACGTCACCAGCTGGCGCAGACGATACGGTTTGGGCAGGAATTCGACATGTTCGGGCAGCGGCGGCAGCTGCGAGCGGGCGTAACCGGAGGCCAG
Organism: Stenotrophomonas sp.; assembly: GCA_003484865.1. Lineage (GTDB taxonomy): Bacteria > Pseudomonadota > Gammaproteobacteria > Xanthomonadales > Xanthomonadaceae > Stenotrophomonas. The sequence continues at coordinate 2,529 of DMZT01000238.1, read as the reverse complement.
GATGATGCGCGCATTGGGTAGCACATCGGCCACATGCTCGCTCAACTCAACCCCACTCATGCCGTTGGGCATGCTGATATCGCTGAACACCACATCGAAACCGCCCGGGTCCTGCATCAGCCGCAGCGCGGCCGGGCCGTCGTCGGCGGTGTGGATTTCAATGCCGAAGTCCTGCAGCGCCTGGCCGATCAGTTCACGCAGGTCCTGCTGGTCTTCGACCATCAATACGCGTAGGGGCTCAGACATGCTCGACTTCCTCAATGACAGGTAACAACAGACGGACGGTGGTCCCGCGTCCGGGGGCGGTTTGTACGTCGACGAAGCCGTCGCACTGGGAAACGAAGCCGAACACCTGGCTCAGCCCCAGTCCGCTGCCTTTGCCGATTTCCTTGGTGGTGAAGAACGGCTCGCTGGCGCGCTCGGCGATGTCCGGGGGCATGCCATTGCCCTGATCGGTCACCGCGATGGCGACATAGTGGCGGCGCATGGGCTGGGACAGATCCGGCGCCAGCCGCTGTTCGACCTCGGCCGTGATCGTGACCGTGCCGCCTTGGGGCATCGCTTCGCCACTATTGAGCACCAGATTCAACACGGCGCTGTGCAACTGTACGCCATCGGTGACGATCGGGGGCAGATCCGAGGTCAGATCCAGCTGCACCTCGATGCCCGCCGGGCAGGCGCGGCGCAGTACGGGCAGGGCATCGAGCAGGAAATCCTGCACCAGGACCGGCTCGCGCACCAGCGTCTGATCAGCGGAGAACGCCAGTAGTTGGCGGGTCAGCAGCGAGCCGCGGTCGGCGGCGGCATGGGCCAGGTCCACCAGCGCCTGGGTGCGCCCGTCGGCGCCGGGGCGCAGGGCGATCAGGTCCAGGGCGTTGCCGATGGTGGTCAGCAGGTTGTTGAATTCATGGGCCAGGCCGCGGGTCAGCCGGCCGACATTGTCCAGTTGGCGCTGCTG
>DMZT01000238.1:0-1358 GCA_003484865.1 Stenotrophomonas sp. | reverse complement strand
GCGCGCGCTGCGCATCCTGCAGCAGGCGCTGGGCCTGGTAGCGTTCGGTGACATCCTGGGTGACCTTGACGAAACCGAGCAGGCAGCCGTCTTCGCGGACAGGCTCGATCACCTCGCCGGCGCGGAACCGCTCGCCATTGCAGCGCACCCGCCACCCTTCACCGACGAAGCGACCATGGTCCCGGGCGTGCGCCAGCGCCTGCTCCGGGACGCCCAGCTGCTGGTCTTCGGGGGTATAGAACAGGCTGACGTGCTTGCCGATGACGGCCTCGGCGGCATAGCCCTTGACCCGTTCGCAGCCACGGTTCCAGCTGCAGATACTGCCCTGCGTATCGAGCAGATAGATCGCGTGATCGCTCACGTTGTCGATCAACAGCTTCAGCTGCCGGCTTTCGTCGGCGAGCGGTGCAACGCTGGATACGGCCTGGACCACGACGGTTATCGACTCCCCCGATAAGGGACCGAACCGTAGGGGCGACGATGTGAAGAAAGTGTCAAGAACGTGCGGCAAACACGCTGACTTCCGGCGCTTAACACCCGTTTACCGCTTCGGGTACCATCAGGCCCCTTTTAAGCTGGAACACGGCATGAATTCTGCGCCTACCTCCCGTGACCGTTGGATCTGGCTTGCGTCGGCCGCCTTGATGGCCGCCACGCTGGGCACGGAGATGGTGGTGCCGCTGGGCTACGCGGTCTGGTTGACCTACTTCATGGCGGTCGGCATCACGCTGTTCCAGCGCCGGATGGAAGTACCTCTGCTGGTGGCGATCGGGTCCTGCATCCTGCTTGCGGTGGGCTACAACGTGGCGCCGTCCAGCAGCAACTCGGCGTTCTCCTTCGTCAACCGCAGCATCGGCGGCGTTGCTTTCCTGATGATGGCGCTGACCGTGATGAAGGCCATCGGTGCGCGCCGTGAAGCGGCCGATGCGCTGTGGCTGCAGGCCGGCGAAAACGTGGTTGGCACCAGCCTGCAGGGCGATCCCACCCCGCGTGAACTGGCCGATGCGGCCATGCGCGCGCTGTGCGCGCAGCTCAATGCGGATGTGGGGGCCATGTATCGCCTGCAGGGCGAGCGGCTGGTGCTGGTCGGTGGTGCGGCGCTGCCTTCGCAGCTGCCGGAGACGCTGCCCGCCCATACCGGGCAGTGGGGCGAGATCATCCGGGAGGGCCGCGCGCGTCGGCTGGAGGACAGCGACAGCCCGCTGGATATCGATACCCCCCTGGGCCGCACTACCGTGCACCAGCGCCTGCTCGGGCCGTTCACCGCCGATGGCGCGGTGATCGGCGCGATCCAGCTGGGCCGGGCCGGCGTCTCGCCTGCGCGTGGCCTGGAGATGGCGCTGCTGCTGCAGTGCGCC
>DMZT01000048.1 GCA_003484865.1 Stenotrophomonas sp. | reverse complement strand
GCTACCGGGGCGAACGGCCGTGAGCCTCACGACCAGCGGTCGTGGGCTACCGGGGTCAACGGCCATGTCATATCGGGGTGGTCGGCGTTCGACCATGGTCTAACCACCCCGATACCGCGCAGACGGGTGGATGCGGCAAACTGAGGGGGAGAGGTCGCCACTTATGTTGCGACCGCACAACCCCAAGTCAACGTGCAAGTGAGGGTGCCATGGCTGATCTTTACCCCGTCGACGCCGCGTTCGCCGCGGCATCGCGGATCGACAAGAACACGTACCAGCAGCTCTACCGCGAATCGGTGGAGCATCCGGATGCCTTCTGGGGCAAGGCCGCCGAGCGCCTGGACTGGTTCAAGAAACCGACCCGCATCAAGAACGTCAGCTACCAGCTCGACGATTTCCGCATCAAGTGGTTCGAAGACGGCGAACTCAACGCCAGCGTCAACTGCCTGGATCGCCAGCTCGACAAACGCGGCGACAAGATCGCCCTGCTGTTCGAACCGGACAGCCCCGATGCACCGTCCCAGGGCGTCACCTATCGCGAGCTGTATGAGCGCACCTGCCGCCTCGGCAACGCGCTGCGCAACCTCGGCGTCAAGAAAGGCGACCGGGTCACCATCTACCTGCCGATGATCGTCGACGCCGCGGTGGCCATGCTGGCCTGCGCGCGTATCGGTGCGATCCACTCGGTGGTGTTCGGCGGCTTTGCCCCGAACTCGATCGCCGACCGCGTCATCGACTGCGGCAGCAAGCTGATCATCACCGCCGACGAAGGTCTGCGCGGTGGCAAGAAGATTCCGCTCAAGGCCAACGTCGATGCGGCGCTGAAGCTGCCCGGCACCACCACCGTGGAAACGGTGCTGGTGGTCCGCCACACCGGCGGCGCGGTGGACATGCAGGCCCCGCGCGATCGCTGGTTCCACGACGTGGTGGATCCGCAGCCGACGCAGTGCGAGCCCGAGCGCATGAACGCCGAGGATCCGCTGTTCATCCTCTACACCTCCGGCTCCACCGGCAAGCCCAAGGGCGTGCTGCACACCACCGGCGGTTACCTGCTGTACGCGGCCTACACCCATGAAGCGGTGTTCGACCTGCGCGAGGACGACATCTACTGGTGCACCGCCGATGTCGGCTGGGTCACCGGCCACAGCTACATCGTGTACGGTCCGCTGGCCAATGGCGCGACCTCGGTGATGTTCGAAGGCGTGCCGAACTTCCCGAACACCTCGCGGTTCTGGGAAGTGATCGACAAGCACCAGGTCACCATCTTCTACACCGCCCCCACCGCGATCCGCGCGTTGATGCGCGAAGGCGATGCACCGGTCAAGCGTACCTCGCGCAGTTCGCTGCGCCTGCTCGGCAGTGTCGGCGAGCCGATCAATCCGGAAGCGTGGCGCTGGTACTACGAAGTGGTCGGCGACAGTCGCTGCCCGATCGTGGATACCTGGTGGCAGACCGAAACCGGCGGCATCCTGATTTCCCCGCTGCCGGGCGCGGTCGATCTCAAGCCGGGCTCGGCCACCCTGCCCTTCTTCGGCGTGCAGCCGGCGCTGGTCAATGCCGATGGCGAGATCCAGGAGGGGGCCACCGAAGGCAACCTGATCATCCGCGATTCGTGGCCGGGCCAGATGCGCACCGTCTACGGCGACCATCAGCGTTTCATCGATACCTACTTCCGCACCTACCCGGGCAGCTACTTCACCGGCGACGGCTGCCGTCGTGACGAGGATGGCTACTACTGGATCACCGGCCGCGTGGACGATGTGATCAACGTTTCCGGCCACCGCATCGGCACCGCCGAGGTGGAAAGCGCGCTGGTCTCGCACCCGAAGGTGGCCGAAGCGGCCGTGGTCGGCTTCCCGCACGACATCAAGGGCCAGGGCATCTATGCCTACGTGACCCTGATCGCCGACGAGACGCCGAGCGATGCACTGCACAAGGAGCTGGTGGCCTGGGTGCGCAAGGAGATCGGTCCGATCGCCGCGCCCGACCATCTGCAGTGGGCACCGGGCCTGCCCAAGACGCGCTCGGGCAAGATCATGCGCCGCATCCTGCGCAAGATCGCCGAGAACGCCCCGGACCAGCTCGGCGACACCTCGACCCTGGCCGATCCGTCGGTCGTGGCCTCGCTGGTGGAAGAACGCAAAGTGAAGTGAAGTAACCCTTCACCGTGCAGGCGCAGGATGGGGCGCGTCATAGCCTTCGCGCTGTCGCTCCCACGATCCGCAAGCGGATCGTGGGCCCCGCCTCACCAGCACCCACACCCCGCCGCTTCGCGGCCGCCCCCTGACTCAGGGGGCTGTCATCTCGATAGACCTTTTCGTTGCGTCGCTGCACGCCTCCGCAACATGGCCCCCACCATGACGACCCTCCTGATTGCCGATGACCATCCGCTGTTCCGCGAAGCCCTTCGCGGGGCCGTGCAACGCGTCATCCCCGGCGTGCAGCTGTACGAAGCGGACAGCGTGGAAGCGCTGTACCAGCTGGCCGACCAGCACACCGACGCCGACCTGGTCCTGATGGACCTCAACATGCCCGGTGCGCAGGGCTTCAACGCGCTCGTGCATATGCGTGCCCTGCACCCGCAGCTGCCGGTGGTGGTGGTGTCCGCACGCGAAGAGCCGACGGTGATGCGCCGCGCGCTCGACCATGGCGCCTTCGGCTTCATCCCCAAATCCGCCGATTCGGACACGATCGGCCATGCACTGGGCACCATCCTGGATGGTGAGACCTGGGCACCGCCGGAAGCGCACAACGTGCCCCAGACCGGGCGCGAGGAACGCGAGATCGGCCAGCGCCTGCGCGAGCTGACCCCGCAGCAGTTCCGGGTATTGCAGATGCTCGGCGCCGGCCGCCTCAACAAGCAGATCGCCTACGACCTCAATGTCTCCGAAGCGACGATCAAAGCCCACGTCACCGCGATCCTGCGCAAGCTCGGTGTCACCAACCGCACCCAGGCGGTGCTGATGGCCGGCAAGCTGGCCATCGACGACGAACAGATCGTGTTGCCGCCGGAAGAAGAGTAGGCGTTATAGCCGGAGCTATGAATTCCAGCGTGACCTGCGCAATTCGCGGCAAACGCTCCACGCCGCGGGCCCGGTGCTAAGCTTCGCGTCCCCTTGGGGAGTAGCCGGATTCCTGCTGAAGGAATCGCCCGTATCAACATACTCGGCCAGTGCGCCGTGGTGCGGGCAACCATCTTGGTTGGCGAGACCAGCGGTCCGCGTGCGCAACGACAGGTTGGGCGCGTCCGCGGTCCGTTGCTCGCTCTCGCCCGACCTGTCGCGTATCCCAATGTCCCCCATTTCGATCCTGCTGATCGGCTTTGCCATGTCCACCGATGCCTTCGCTGCTGCCATCGGCAAGGGCGCGGCCATGCGCAAGCCACGCTTTTCCGACGCCTTGCGCGCCGGCCTGATTTTCGGTGTCATCGAAGGCATCACGCCGGTGATCGGCTGGCTGCTCGGCCGCGCTGCGCTGGCGTATGTGGAGGCCTTCGATCACTGGATCGCGTTCGGCCTGCTCGGTGCGCTGGGCGTGCACATGATCATCAACGGCCTGCGCCCCGACGAGGGCGGCGACGAGGAAGACACCAGCAAGCACCATGGCTTCTGGCGCCTGGCAATGACCGGCTTCGCCACCAGCATCGATGCGATGGCAGTCGGCATCGGCCTGGCCTTCCTCGACGTGCATATCGGTGTGATGGCGCTGATCATCGGCCTGTGCACGCTCACGATGGTGACCGCCGGCATCATGCTCGGCCGCGTGCTGGGCGGCATGGTCGGCAAGCGCGCCGAGATCATCGGCGGTCTGATCCTGATCATCATCGGCTCGACCATCCTGTACGAACATCTCAGCGGCGCCGTGGCCTGACCGGCGGTCACGCCCGCCCCACGGCTAGAGATCGCCGCGGGTGTCGTGGAAGGCGGCCAGGAAGGCCCGCAGCGAGGCCGGCTTGATCGGTTTGGTCAACAACCGATAGCCGCGGTCACGCGCCATCCGCTTGAGCTCGTCGCGGCCGTCGGCGGTGAGCAGCGCCCCCGGAATCGCACGCCCGGCCTTCTGGCCCAGCGCCACCAAGGTATCCAGCCCGTCCAGGCGGTCATGCAGGTGGTAATCCACCAACATCACGTCCGGCCGTTCGACCACTTTCTCCAGTGCCTGGTCGACGGTGCTGGCGGTGATCACCTGCACCTGCCAACGGCCCAGCAGCGCCCGCATGCCATCCAGGATTTCCTGATCGTTATCCACGCACAGCACGCGCATGCCGGCCAGTGAATCGGCGCGGGTGACCGGGCTCGGTGCCGGCAGTGCGTCTGCGGTCGGCAAGGCCGGGGCCGCCACGAGAGGCAGCAGGATCGAGAACATGCTGCCGCTGCCGACCCGGCTGCGGGCGTTGAGGCGGTGATCGAGCAGGCGCGAGATACGCTGGCAGATCGACAGGCCCAGCCCCAGGCCCTGCTCGCCCCAGTCGAACGGCTGCTGGTAGCGATGGAACTCATCGAAGATCTGCTGCATGTGGTGTTCGGGAATGCCCGGGCCGGTATCCCATACCTGCAGTTCCACTTCCGGCCCGCGATGGCGCACGGCCAGCACGATGCGGCCCTGGCGCGTGTAGCGAAGCGCATTGGCCAGGAAGTTCTGCAGCACGCGGCGCAGCAGGCGGCGATCGCTGCGCACCCAGGCCGGCCGCGCGAACAGATCCATGCGCAACCCACGGCCGGCTGCGACGGGCGAGTACTGCGCCGCCAGCTCGCGCATCAGCAGGCTGACATCGAAATCGCCGATCACCGGATGCAGGCCACCGGCATCGAGACGGGAGACATCCAGCAGGCCATCCAGCAGTTCCTCGGCTGCACGCAACGAGGCATCCACGCGCTCGGCCAGGTGCCGTTGCTCTTCGTTGTTGTGGTGGCTCTCACGCAGCGCTGAAGCGAACAGACGGGCAGCATTGAGCGGCTGCAGCACGTCGTGGCTGATCGCGGCCAGGAAGCGCGTCTTGGATTGCTGGGCCACTTCGGCTTCATGCGAGCGCTCGGCCACGCGCTGTTCCAGCGTTTCGTTGGCTTCCAGCAGCGCGCGCTCGGCGTGCTTGTAGTCGGTGATGTCGTTGTAACTGGTGACGTAGCCACCGCCGGGCAGCGCCTGCCCGCGCATCTCGATCACCTTGCCGTCGCTGCGGGTGCGCTCGAAGATGTGCGGCGAGCCGGCTCGCATGTAGCCGATGCGGCGGTTGATCTGCAGCTCGATGTCGCCCTCGCCGAGCTCACCGCGCTCGGCGTTGTAGCGGATCAGGTCGGCGACCGGCCGGCCCACGTAGAGCATCCCGTCGGGGTACCCGAACATCTGCTGGTAGCGGCGGTTCCAGGCGGTCAGGCGCATGTCCGGATCGACCACGCTGACCCCCGCGCTGATGTTCTCCAGGGTGGTGGAGAGAATCTCGCGGTTGAAGCGCAGTTCCTGGCCTGCCTCGTCGAGCACCGCCACCACTTCGCCCAGGTCCATGCCCGAACCGCGCAGCAGACTGGTCAGCAGCAGGCGGGCCGACGCCGCGCCGATCGAGGCCGCCAGCAGGCGCTCGGTGAACTGCACCCAGGCACGGTCCGCCGGCGCGGAGGCCTGCAGCTCGCGGTCCATGGACTGCGCCTGCTCGAAGAACGATCGACGGGCATGACGGTCGCCCACCACGCGCGAGGCCAGCGCCAACAGGTCACCGACATGCACGTTTCCCGGCCACGCACCGGCCACCGATGGGCGCTGCGCGTAGGGATCCAGGAACGGCGCCGCACGCAGGCGTTCATCCACGCCCGGGCGCCAGCGCACCGAGACCAGCACCATCGCCGCGACATTGACCAGCAGCGACCAGAACGTGCCGTGCGTCAGCGGGTCCCAGCCGCTCATGCCGAACAGGTGCTGCGGCTGCAGCCAGCCGATCCCGAACGGGCCCTGCACCAGCCAGGCCGACGACATCCAGCCGGCCTGGGTCAGCGCCGGCAACAGCAGCGTGTATACCCAGGTGCCGAAGCCGAGCAGCATGCCGACTTCGACGCCGCGGCGGCTGGCACCGCGCCAGTACAGCCCGCCGATCAGCCCCGGGGCGAACTGCGCGACTGCAGCGAAGGCCATCAGGCCGTAGGAGGCCAGGGTACTGTCGTTGCTGCTGCCGCGGTAATAGCTGTAGGCCACCAGCGCCAGCAGCAGGATCGCGGTACGGCGAATCCACAACACGCGCGAAGCGACATCCGCCGCCTCTTGATGATCGCCACTGCGGCGCAGCAGGACCGGCATCACCAGATCGTTGCTGACCATGGTCGCCAGCGCGATGGAGGCCACGATGACCATGCCGGTCGCAGCCGAGAAGCCGCCGACATAGGCGACCAGCGCCAGGAACTTGCGGCCTTCGGCCAGCGGCAGGGCCAGCACCATGCTGTCGTCGGCGACACTGCCACCGGTGCCGAACAGGGTCACGCCGGCGGTGGCGATCGGAATCACCATCGCCGAGATGATCACCAGGTAGGCCCCGAACATCCAGCGCGCGCGGCGGATATCACGCACATCGCCACACTCGACCACCGCCACATGGAACTGGCGCGGCAGGCAGATGATGGCCAGGAAACTCAGCAGCGTCTGGGAAATGAACCCGACCGGTGGCAAGCCGGTGAACAGCGTATGCGCCGACTCGATCACCGCATCGGTGCGGTCGTTGAGCCACAGGTAGGCGAACAGGCCCAGCGCGACCATCGCGATCAGCTTGATCATCGATTCCAGCGCGATCGCCAGCATCATGCCGTGGTGGTGCTCGGTGGCATCCACCTGGCGGGTACCGAACAGCGTGGCGAACAGCGCCATCAGCAACGCCACGTACAACGCGGGATCCGTGAAGAAGCCAGTCGGGCCGACGTTGCCGGTCAGCACCTGCAGGCTCATCGCGACGGCTTTGTACTGCAGGGCCAGGTACGGCACGATGCCGATCAACGCGATCACCGCCACCAGTGCGGCCAGGCGGCGTGAGCGGCCGAACCGCGAGGAGATGAAATCGGCGATGGAGACCACGTTCTGGCTGCGTGCGATCAGCGCCAGGCGCTCGATGATCCGCCAGCCGAACACCCACAGCAGCAGGGGCCCCAGGTAGATCGGCAGGTAGCCGATGCCATTGCGCACCGCCGTGCCGACCGCACCGTAGAACGTCCATGACGAGCAGTACACGGCCAGTGCCAGGCTGTAGACCACCGGGCGCAGCCACGGGCGATCCGGGTACATCGGGCGACGGTCGCCCCACCACGCCACGCCGAACAGCAGCGCGGCATAGGCCACTGACACCAACAGCAGGATCCAGCTGGAGACCACGCGGGTGTTTCCGTGAGAGCAGCCCGCAGTGTAGGCCACGACCGTTGGTCGTGGCGTTCCAGGGCGGGCCGCCGTGCCTTATTCGGCCGGAACGCCCATTTCCTTCAGCAGTTCGGGTGCCGGGTAGACCTTGGCCAGCAGCCAGCGCAGGTAGCGCATGTCCACGTGCACCGCGCGCTTGAAGCGCGGGTCGAACCACCAGCTGGCGCTGACCGACTCCCAATTGCTGTCGAAGTTCAGGCCGATCAGTTCGCCTTTGGCATTGAGCACTGGTGAGCCGGAGTTGCCGCCGGTGGTGTCCAGGTTGGTCAGGAAGTTGACCGTCTGGGTCTTCAGCACCGGATCGGCGGTGGAGCCGAAATCACCCTTGGCGATCGCGTCCAGCAGCGGCTTGGGCGCATCGAACGGGTAGGCGTTGGTGTTCTTCTCGACGATCCCGGCCACAGTGGTTACCGGGTCGAAATGCACCGCATCGCGCGGCGACAGCGCCTCGACCTTGCCGTAGCTGATGCGCAGGGTACGGTTCGCATCCGGGTAGACCGCGCGGCCCTGCTTGGCACGCCAGGCGAACAGCGCCTGCATGTACGCCGGGCGCAGGCGCAGCTGCTCGCCTTCGCGGGTCTTGCGCTCGTCATCCAGGCGCAGTTGCGCGGCGACCAGCGGGCCGGCCAGATCGATCAGCGGATCGCGTGCCAGCGCCTTGCCCTCTTTCGCCGCGGCAAAGCGCGACAGCCGCTCGGCTTCGTCGCCCAGGCGCGTGGTGGCGTACAGCGTATCCAGGGTCTTGGCCAGCGCGGCCGGGGTGCGGCCGAAGGCCGCGTCGAACGCGGGCACGCGCTGCGCGTCGGGCAGCTGCTGGTAGCGGGTCAGCAGCGTGGTCAACAGCGCTTTTTCGATGGCCGGATCGTAGCGGCGCTGGACCTGCTTGAGCACGCCCTCGATCAAGGCCAGATCGCGCTGCTGGTAGCCCGTGTCACGCTCGGCATCGGGCTTGGCCGATTCGATGCGCAGGCGCTCCAGGGTCAGTGCCGAGCGCAGCAGCTGGCTCTGCGCCGCGAGCAGATCGAGCAGCAGATCGCGCTCGCCCACTGATGCGCCGCTGGACAGCGAGCTCAGCAGGGACTGGATGTCGCCCCGGTACGTCGCGTCGGTGGCCTGCAGCATCGCTGCCTCATCGGCGGCACGCTGCGCCTTGGCATCGCTGCGCAGCAGGCCTTCCAGCTCGCCAGCGGCGCGCTTGCGGTTGTTCTTCAGCGACTGCAGCTGCGAGGCGTAACGGGTGCGTGCCTGCGCATCCTTCGCACTGGCCGCTTCGATGGTGTCGATCATCTGCTGGAACACCGCCACGCGGCGTGGCAGCACGGCATCGATCTGGCCGGCGAATTCCGCGGCGGTGCGATGGCGGTAGGTGATGCCCGGGTAACCGGCCAGCATCGCGTAGTCGCCGGTCTTCGGGCCGTCGATCGCCATCTTCAGGTGCGCCGGCGGGTGGTACGGCACGTTGTCCACGCTGTACGGCGCGGGCTTGCCGTCCTTGCCCACGTAGGCACGCAGCAGGGTGAAATCACCGGTGTGGCGCGGCCACATGAAGTTGTCGATCTCATCGCCATAATTGCCAATCGCGCGCGGCGGCGCGTAGACCAGGCGCACATCGCTCAGCTCAAGCTGGCGGATGCGATAGAAATCGGTGCCGTAGTACATGTCCGCCACGCTGCAGCGGATGTTGCCTTCTTTCTCACAGTCGGCCACCAGCTGCTTGCTGGCGCGGTCGACCGCATCGAAATACGCCCGTCCGGTCTTGCCGCGCGCATCGCGCAGCACTTCATCGGTGACCTTGTCGAACCCGACCGTGACCAGCACGCGGAAATCCGGGTTGGCCGCGCGCTCATCGCTGCGGCCCTTGGCGATGAAGCCGTCGTTGATCAGGTTGTGCTCGGGCGAGGTGTTGTACTGGATCACGCCCATGGCCACATGGTGGTTGGTCAGCAGCAGGCCGTCGTCGGAGACGAACGAACCGGTCCCGCCACCGGCACGCACCACCGCACTCAGCGGCGGCGCGGTGACGTTGGCCAGGTCGCCCGGGTTGCCCTTGAAGCCGGCCGCCTTCAGCGGTTTGGCCAGGTCCGGCAGCTGGGTCGGCATCCACATGCCTTCGTCGGCATGGGCGCCGGCAGCGAGGGTCAGGCCAAGCGCCAGCGCGGCGGTGAGGGGTTTGCGTGAAGACATGGGCACATCCGGTACGTCAGAACAGCCCGAGACCTTAGCCGCTGCGCCCGGCAGGGGCAACGGCCGATGGTTGGGCAAGCACCCGCATCACGACCAACGGTCGTGATCTACTTTTCTTTTCGCCAGTTCAACGACCCACGGTTCTCCACCGTGCTCGATTCCAGCTCCGCATCGAAGCCACGGCGCAGCAGGTACTTCAGCGTCAGCACCGAGCCACTGCCGACCAGCGAGACGCCGTAGCCGATGTACAGCTTGGGCGAGATGTACTTGCCGAAGCCGATCACCGAGCCACCCAGCGCGCGCGACTGGCTCACGCCGGCGTCGTCCAGGCCAAGCTTGGCGCCCAGCTGCGAGGCGAGCAGGCCGCTGCCGGCCGACAGCGCCGCCGAGGCCGCGTTGACCTGCTGGGCCTGATCGCTGCTGGCACCGGTGAGGCTGCGTCCCAGCACCAGGTAGGCCAGTGCTTCGGACTGCGACATCGCCGGTTCCGACCACACATCCACGCGCGGCGACTGCGCCCGCCCGGTCACGTCGATGCCGGCGGTGACATCGCCGACGGCGCGCTGGGCACGGATGTTGATGCGCGGATCGGAGACCGCGTTGTAGTTCCAGTTCAAGTTGCCGCGGGTGATGGTCAGGTCCTGGCCGTAGGCCTTGTAGCGCCCACTGACTTCCAGCCCGCCGTTGGCGGTCATCTCACGCCCCGGGCGTGCCCACACCTGCATCTTGCCGGTCAGCGCACCCTTCAGGCCGAACCCGGCCATCTTGACCTCGTCGCCCAGGCTCACGGTCAGGTCCATGTCCAGCGGCGAGCTGGGCCCCTCTTCCGGATCGACCGGGTCCAGCACCACCACATCTTCGGAGACCGAGGTGCCACGATCCAGGCGCTCCAGGTCCAGATCCGCTTCGGGGACGTGCACGGTGCCACGCAGCTGCATCGCGCTGCCGGCCAACGTGAAGTCCAGGTTCGGGTTGGCGATCACGCGCAGCTCGCTGGTGTTGGCCAGCAGCACGTTTTCGCCGTGGATATGCAGCTGCAGCGGCTGTGCATCGCCGAACCACGACAGCCCGCCATCCACGTACAGCGTGCCCTTGCCGGAGTTGGCCTGCGCGGTGATCTTGGCCGAGCCGTCCGGCTGCGCGGTGAAGCTGCCCTTGCCTTCGGCGAAGGTCAGGCCGAGCGCAGGTAACTCGCCATTGAACTTGCTCAGCGTGGCCTCACCGCCCAATGACGGCGTACCACGGGTGCCGCGCAGACTCACGTGGCCTTCGATCAGGCCGGTTGGGCGCACGATGTCGGGCGAGAACAGTTCCAGCCAGTACAGCCGCGCGATGTTCATGTACAGCTCGCCGGTCAGCGGCGCGTTGGCATCCCAGCCGGTCTGCACCTTGGCATCGACGAAGCCGTCGCCCTGGAAACCGACACCGAGCTTGGCGTTGATCTGCTGCGGGGTCATCTCCAGGTTCACCGAGAACTGGTCGTAACGCACCAGCTCGCCACGCGCGTTGTCGCCCAGGCGTACCCCGCCTTCGCGCGAGGTGACCGAGGCACTGCCTTCCCACGCGTTGCCGCGGGGGCGGATGCGCCCATCCAGATTCACTTCACCGCGCAGGAAGATGCGGCGCCCGGACTGCGGGGGCAGCCACGGCTGCACCAGCGCCAGCGGCAGCGCATCGCCACGCACCAGCAGGCCTTCGCGCGGCCAGTTCGCGCTGGCGCACAGTGCGCCACCGGTGGCCGACCCCAGGCAGGCATCGCTCAGGGTGAAGTTGCTGCCCTGCACGCTGAAGGTGGCCGGTGCGCGCAGGCTCCAGGCATCGCCCTTCATCGGTGCGATGCGCAGCGCGGTGAGGTCACCGCGCCAGGTCTGGCCCTGCTGGCGCACGCCGCCCTGCAGCGCGACCGCACCCAGTTCGTTCTTCGTCTGTGCATCCAGACGCAGATTGGAGAGACTGCCGCGGGCATCCACGTTGAGCGTGTCCAGCAGCATGCCGACCTGCACCTTGCTGCCCTGCACCGCCAGCGTGCCACTGTCGCCCTGCCACGGCAGGCGCCCCTTGATGCTGATCGCCTCGGCGCTCCAGTCGTCCCAGCGCAGGCCGCTGCCGACCAGATCGGCGGTGATGTCCGGCGCGGTACGCGCGCCCTTGATCAGCACGTGGCCGCGCAGGCTGCCGCTGCTGTTGGGCAGCAGGTCGTCCAGCTGCACCGGCTCCAGCTGCGCATCGATATCCAGGCGGTCGCCGACCGAGCCCTTGGCGGTCAGGCGGCTGTTGCCCAGCGCCAGCCGGAGGTTGCCCTCGCCCTGCTCGCCGCGCAGCGCGAACTTGCCCTGTGCATCCAGCGCGCGCTTGCGCAGCGTGCCCTTGATGCCGGGCACATCGACGGTGGCTTCGTAGCTGCCAGCGGTACCGGCCGGACTGCCGGCGGGCGGCGGCAACTGGCGGCCCTTCGAGGCAAACGAACCGGACAGCTTGCCGTCCCAGCCCGGCGCGAAGTAGCCCGGATCGAAGCCGGCCAGTTTGGCGGCCACGTCCCAATCCAACTGCGGCGCCCAGGCCACCTGCCCGGTCACGTCGAGCGAACCGCCCGGCGTGCTGGCCTGCAGCTGTTTGATCACGGCGGCCTGGTCATTGCCGCGCACGTCGAACTGCAGATCGGCCACCTGCTTCTCGCGTTCCACCGAGGCACGGCCAACCGCCGCCCACGCCTTCAGCGTGCCGGCCAGGCCCATGCGCCCTTCTCTCAGCGTCACCGGCACCGGCGCAGCCGCGCCCGGGGTGGTGGTATCGGCGGCGGGCACGAAGGTGAGGTCGTTGGCGACGATGGAGAAGCGCAGGCTGGCATTTTCCTTGTCGGTGAAATCGGCAATGCCTTCCAGCCGCGCCTGTCCACCGAAGCCCTTCACCTGCAGCGGCGACACGGTCAGTACCTGGTCGGCCAGGCCGACCTTGGACGGTGCCAGTTCCACCGCGATGTCGCCCTGCTTGAAGCTGCCCTGCAGATTGGCCTGGCCACCCTTGCCGTCGGCCTGCACCTCCAGCGCCATCGGCGTGCTGGTGCTCGCGTCCATCCCCGGCACCAGCAGGGCCAGGTCCAGTTCCTTGCTGCGCGCAGCGAGTTTCCACACCGGGTCGGTGCGGCCATCGAACACGAGGCTGGCCTGCAGCGGTGCCGGTGCATTGCCGGCGATCGCCACTTCCATATGGCCCAGGTCACCGCGGGCGACCAGGCCCAGGCGCGCCGGGGTACGCCCGCGCGGCGCCGGCATCAGCGCGCCGAGGGTGATGTCGGTGTCGTAATCGCTGCGCGGCAGGTAATGCCCGTCCACGCGGAAATCGCCGTAGCTGCTGTCCACGATCAGCTGGCGCGCGCGGAATTCGCCATTGGCGATCTCCAGCCCACCGCGCACCTTGGCGATGTCGATCAGCGGCTGCTGCGCCTGGGTGATCCGGAAGCCATCGATGATGATGGTGTCGGCCTGGATCGCCAGCGGCATTTCAATCTGCGGCAGCGAGTCCGGCCACGAGGGCAGCTCGAACGGCTCATCGCTCTTGGCCAGGTTCAACGTGGCGTTCTTGATCTGCAGTGCATCGAGCTGCAGCTTGCGGCCCAGCAGCGGCCGGATGTCCGGATCCAGGTAGGCGCGTTCAGCGGTGAAATGGATGTCGTCGTAGCGGAAGTCCAGATCGTGCAGCACCAGCGGCCCTGCGACCGGGCCATCGACCTTGCTCCAGGTGAGCGAGGCGCCGACCGGCAACCGCGCGACCACCTGGGCCAGCAGCACATCGCGGCCCGCCACGGTCTGCAGCAGCCAGTACACCAGCAGCAAGGCCAACAGCACCAGGCCGAGCACGGTGAAACCGGACCACGCCCAGAAGCGGCGCTTGCGGTAGAAACGCACGCGCGGGGGCGGCGGGGTGGCGGGGGCGGAAGGCGTCGGCGTGCTCACAGGTCCGCTCCGATGTTCAGGTACAGCTGGAACTGCGAATCCGGGTTGTTCAGACCGTGCGCGATATCCACGCGCACCGGGCCCACCGGCGATTTCCAGCGCACGCCGAAGCCCACGCCGGTGTGCAGGTCGATGGTGTTGTCGAACGCGCTGCCGGTATCGACGAATACCGCCGCGCCCCACGGCCCGCCCTTGAAGTAATGCTCATACTCGGCCGAGCCGACCACCAGGTTCTTCGCGCCGAGCGCGTACTTGTCCGGTGGTGCGGTACGCGGGCCGACTTCGCGGAAGGCATAGCCGCGGATGCTGCGGTCGCCACCGGCGAAGAAGCGCAGGCTCGGCGGCATCGCCACCAGATCGCTGGTCCAGGTGGTGCCACCTTCGCCGCGCAGGATCAGGCGGTCGCTGTCGCCGATCGGCACATACCAGCGCAGCACCATGTTGGCCTGCACGAAGCTGGTGTCCGAGCCCGCACCTTCGACGCCGCCACGCAGGGTGGCACTGCCGCTGAGGCCACGGCGCGGGAACATCTCATCGTCCACGTTGACGTAGTCGGCGACCAGCTGCGGGTAGACCAGCGTGGAGGTGTTGTAGACCGCATCGGTGAACTCGGTGCCCGAGGCGTAGCGCCAGCGCTCACGCAGGGCGTTGATCGAAGCGATCGCGGTCCAGTACTCGTTGATCTCGCCGCTGCGGCTGGCCGAGAGCTTGAAGTTGCGCAGGTCGATGTAATCGGTCTGCTCGTCATAGGCGCTGGCGGTAAACGCATACCAGCCATCGAGCCAGGCAAAGCCCGGGATGCGGTAGCTGGTGACCAGGCTCTTGCGCTTCTGCGCATAGTCGAGCTGGGTGTTCATCTTGTGGCCGCGGCTGTTGAGGAAGCGCCGCTCCAGGCCACCGCGCACACCGGCGCCACTCTCGCTGCCGTAGCTCAGGCCGGCGGTGTAGATCGTGCGCTTGGCGCGGGTTAGGTTGACGTCCACCGGCACATCGCCGTTGTCATCGGCCTGGTCCGGGCGCGGCTGGATGTCGATCACGCTGAAGTAATCGAGCTTGGTCAGCGATTCGCGCAGGCGGTCCAGTTTGCCTTCGTGGAAGTAACTGCCTTCGTCCCAGTACACCAGCGGGTCGAACAGCTTGTCGACGAAGTAATCCTGATGGAAGCGGATCTCGCCCATGTTGTAGCGGCGGCCACTGTCCCAGGTCAGATCGACATCGGCCGCGTTCTCGGCGCGGGTGATCTGCACCTGGCGCTGGGTGAAGTCGGCATCGAAATAACCACGCTCGGCCAGGCGCCGGGTGACCCGGATCTTGCTGGCTTCGTACTCGGTGTGCTCGAACCGCTGGCCCTTGCGCGGCTTGAATTTCTCGAGGTCTTCCTGGAGGTACTGGTCCAGCTGGGCCGGGCCGGTGATGTCGATGTGCTCGCGGCGGACCAGGGTCGGCGGCCCTTTCTCGACCTGGATCACCACGCGCAGGTTCTCGCCTTCGCGCGGGCTTTCCACGGTGATGGTCGGGTTGTAGTACCCGAACGGCTCCAGCGCCTCGCGGGTCTGGCGCTCTGCCTGGGACAACAGATATTCCAGCCGCGACTCGCCCTGGACCTTGCCGATGGTGTCGTACAGGGACAGCGAGACCTCGATGTTCTCGATCATCTCGGCATCGTCGCCCTTGTCCAATCCTTTGATGTCCACTTTCTCGATGGTCCCCCGTGCATGTGCCACCGAGGCGGTGGCAAGGGACAGGAACATCAGCGGAAGGGCGAATTTCGTTGGCTGCATGGCGACAGCATAACGGGCCATCGCGAGCATGCGAAATCGGCGTGGCTGTTTCAGAACGGCGGTGAAGAAGCCGCTAAATTCCGCGAGAAAGTCGCTTGCATCACACGTGGCGAGATCGATGACAACACGTCATCGGACAGAAGCGTCCGCGACACCGGGGCGACACCATATGACGCTTCCGGCACGAGTATCGGAGCGCGCCGCCCTCCCGGAAACGCAGAAGGCGCGAACAGCCGAAGCCGTCGCGCCTTCCGGTCCACCGTGGGGCGCGCGGCCCCGCCGCGTCAGTTGGACAGGTGTTCGATCGCCGCCACGCTGCCCAGGCGGTCGCCCAGGCGCTTGAGCAGGGCCAGGCGATTGGCCCGCAGCGCGGGATCCTCGGCATTGACCATCACCGCATCGAAGAACGCGTCCACCTGCGGGCGCAGGCGCGCCAGCCGGTTCAACACGCTCACGTAGTCCTTCTGGTGCAGGCTGGCGTTGCTGTCATCGATGGCCGCTTCCACGGCTTCGGCCAGTTCGCTTTCGGCCGGCTCGGCCAGCAGCGCCGGGTCGATCATGCCCGGGATCTCGCCCTCGGCCTTGCGCAGGATGTTGCGGATGCGCTTGTTGGCCGCGGCCAGCGCTTCGGCTTCCGGCAGCGCGGCGAAGGTGCCGATGGCATCGATGCGGCGGTCGAAATCGTACAGCGAGGCCGGCTTCAGCTCGGCCACCGCGTTGAAATGCGTGGCCGGCACGCCCTTGTCGGCGTAGTAGCCGCGCAGGCGGTCGATGATGAAGTCATACAGCTCCTGCGGCAGCGCCTCGGTCTTGCGTTCGGCACTGGGCTGCACGCCCGCCGGCAGGCCCGCCACGGCGGTCGCGATCAGCGCGCGCAGATCCAGGTCGAATCCGCTCTCGATCACCGTGCGGGCCAGGCCCAGCGCATTGCGGCGCAGCGCGAACGGATCCTTGTTGCCGGTCGGCTTCAGGCCTGCGGCAAAACCACCGGCCAGCGTATCCAGACGCTCGGCGATGGCCAGCACCTTGCCCAGCGGCGACAGCGCGATGTCATCCCCACCGAAGCGCGGCTGGTAGGCCTCGTCGATGGCCAGCGCGACCTCGGGCGACTCCCCGCCGACCACGGCGTAATGCCGGCCGGCTATGCCCTGCAACTCCGGGAATTCGTTGACCATGCGCGACTGCAGGTCGTTCTTGGCCAGCACCGCGGCGCGCTTGGCCAGCACCGGCTCGACGCCCACCTGCGGCGCGATGGCCTCGGCGAGGGCGGCCACACGGGTCACTTTGTCGGCGACCGAGCCCAGCTTGGCCTGGTAGGTGACGGTCTTCAGGCCATCGCCCATCGATTCCAGACCCTGCTTCAGATCTTCGTCGAAGAAGAACTTGGCATCGGAGAAGCGCGGACGGATCACGCGCTCGTAGCCCTTGGCCACTTCGGCCACGTCCTTGGAGTCGATGTTGGCGATGCCGATGAACTTCTCGGTCAGCTTGCCGCTGGCATCGAGCACCGGGAAGAACTTCTGGTTGATCTCCATCGTCTCGATCAGCGCTTCCTGCGGCACCGCCAGGAACTCGCGCTCGAAACTGCACAGCACCGGCGCCGGCCATTCGACCAGGTTGACCACCTGCTCGAGATTGTCCGGAGTGATGCGCGCCTGGCCGCCGGCCTGCGCGGCCGCCGCGTTGACCTGCTCGACGATGCGGGTACGGCGCGCGTCGGCATCGACCAGCACGTAGGCGGCCTGCAGCGAGGCGACGTAGTCCTCCGGCGCGCTCAGCCACACGGTCTTGTCATGCATGAAGCGATGGCCGCGGCTCATGCGGTCAGCCTTCAGGCCCAGCACCTCGGCCTCGATGATGTCCGGGCCGTGCAGCAGCACCAGCCAATGCACCGGGCGGGCGAAGCCATAGGTGTGGCTGCCCCAGCGCATCGGCTTGGGGATCGGCATCGCGGCGATCGCCTCGCGCAGGATCTCCGGCAGCAGCGTCGCGGTGCGCGCGCCCGGCGTGGTGGAGCGGTGTACGAAGCGCTCGCCCTTGGCATCGCTGGTGCGCTCCAGCGCGGTCCAGTCGATCCCGGCCTTGGCGGCGAAACCCTGCAGCGCCTTGGTCGGCTGACCCTCGGCATCCAGCGCGATGTTCAGGTAAGGGCCGAGCACTTCGGAATGCTGTTCCGGCTGCTCAACCGCCACGCCGGGCAGCAGCACGGCCAGGCGACGCGGGGTCGACAGTGGCTTGGCATCGCCGCGTTCAATGGTCACGCCCCGCTTGGTCAGGCCGTCCACGACGCCATCGAAGAAGGCCTGGGCCAGGCCCGGCAGCGCCTTGACCGGCAGTTCTTCGGTACCCAGTTCAATCAGCAGCGGCTGCATCGTGCTCATGCCTGCACCTCCTTGGCGGCCACGGCTTCCAGGCGCTTGGCCTCGTAGAGCCTGGCCACGGCCTGGGCCAGCGCGCGCACGCGCAGGATGTAGCGCTGGCGCTCGGTCACGCTGATCGCGCGGCGCGCATCCAGCAGGTTGAAGGCATGGCTGGCCTTGCAGACCTGCTCATAGGCCGGCAGCGGCAGGCCGACATCGACCAGCTTCTGCGCCTCTTTTTCGCAGGCATCGAAGCGATGGAACATTTCGTCCACGTCGGCGTATTCGAAGTTGTAGGTGCTCTGCTCGATCTCGTTCTGCAGGTACACATCGCCGTAGGTCACCGGGGTGCCATCCGGACCATAGGTCCAGATCAGGTCATAGACGTTGTCGCAGTTCTGCAGGTACATGCACAGGCGCTCCAGACCGTAGGTGATCTCGCCGAGCACCGGCTTGCACTCCAGGCCGCCGGCCTGCTGGAAATAGGTGAACTGGGTGACTTCCATCCCGTTCAACCACACTTCCCAGC
>DMZT01000391.1 GCA_003484865.1 Stenotrophomonas sp. | reverse complement strand
CGGTGGTAGAAGGCGGTGATCGCGAACATGCGCACCGCGTACAGTGCCACCGCCACGCCGACCGCGACCCAGGACACACCCACCCAGATCACCGCCAGGCAGGCCAGGTGCATCGCCGCGAACGGGATGGCCCGCACCCAGTCCACCCGCTGTGGCTGGCCGGTCGCAGCCGCCGCATCCGTGCTGGTATCGAACCAACGCCACAGCGTGGCCCAGCGGCGTCGCTGTGCGGTGCGTCCTGCGTCGGGGGTGGGGCTGACCGACATGACTCGCTTCTCCTGAGGCGTTATCAGGAGATACGGGAGCGGGCGCCGTTTGGATGCACGGATCCGGAAAAAAAACCGTGCGTCCGTGCGATTACAGGTTGGCGATGTCGCCCTTGGCGATGATCGGGCCGGTCGGAATGCCTTGCGGCGCACCGGTTGACGGTTCCAGTGTGATCGCCAGCACCGAGCCATTCACAAGTGCATCACGCAGCGTGGCCGGCACCGCAACAGTGTGCGCGCGGTTGATCGAGACCAGGCCCAGCGAACGCGGGGTGCCGCCGGCCGGGATCAGCCACAGCTCGGGTGCACGGCCGGCCGCATCGGCCGCGGCCGGGACCGGCACCATCAGCACCTTGCCTTGGGCCTTGTCGACGGACGCCAGCCAGCCCGGCGTACCGTCGTCGTGCAACAGCGGCGTGACCGGCTTGGTGGCCTGCTCCGGCTCGGCCGGTGTCGTCGGCGGGGTCGGCGTGACCGCCACGGGCGTAGGCGACGGTGTGGTCGGCTCCAGATCGCGGCGGCTGAACACCGCCACCAGTGCCAGCGCGGCGGCCAGCGCGGTCATGCCCTGCCAGAAACCGGTGCGCTGCCAGACCCGTGGCGAGGCGGTCGTTGCGGCGGGCCAGCCCAGCGAGGTGCGGATGCGCGGCCACAGATGCGCGGGCACCGCTTCGGTACCGAGCGATTCGAGCAGGGGCGCAAGGCGGTTCTCCCACTGGGCGACCAATCGCGCGAAGCCGGGATCGCTGGCGATGCGGCGTTCAACCTCGGCACGCTGCGCGGCATCGAGCACCCCCAGCACGTACTCACCGGCGAGGATGTCGGCGCTCGGCGGTTCGCCGTCGTCATGCAGATCATGGAGGTCGCGGGCGTTCATCGTTCCAGGCACACCCGCAGTTGGCCCAGGCCCCGGCGGATCCAGCTCTTCACCGAGCCCAGCGGCGAACCAATGCGGCGCGCCAGTTCCTCATAGCTGGCGCCATCGAGGAAGGCCAGCCGGATCAGCGAGCGACGGCGCGGCTCCAGCGTATCCAGGCAGTCCTGCAGGCGCTCGTGATCCGACGCCTGTTCGGCCACCTGGGCCGGCTGCGGCGCGACATCGGGGAGTTCCTCGGCCACCGACAGATCATCCAGCGCGCGCGGCGGCGCGGCGCGGAGACGGTCGATCGAGCGGTTGCGGGCCAGCATCGACAGCCAGGTCATGGCCGCCGCCTTGGCGCGGTCGAACTGCGCCGCCTTGTTCCAGACCGTGGTGAACACGTCCTGCAGTACCTCTTCGGCATCGCCGCGGTCGCGCAGCACCTGCAGGCAGATCGCGAACAGGCGGCCGGAGGCCAGCTGATAGACCGATTCGAACGCCTGGCGATCACCGCCGGCGACCCGGACGAGCAGCTCGTCCAGACGATGTGATGCAGCGGTAGCGGCGGCGTCCAGCTCGGGCATTGCAGGCTCAATGTCGATAACGGGCGTATCGGCATCCTCCTTGCTCCCGGCGCCATCTGCAAGGGGGCGCTCAGGCACCGCATGTCTTCACCAGCGGCTGCGTGCGGGCAGCGGTCAGCTCGGCGGCGGGCGTTGCAACCGGTGCGGCGGGAAACTCGACCCGCACCTGCGGGTACTTGCCCTTCTCATCGCGGACGTTGCCGGTGCCGGTGAACTGCAGCAGGCGCTGGTCTGCGGTGGCATACACCAAGGTGACCGCGGGCACGGCGAAACCGAACCAGGCATCGAGCTTCATCTGCAGCTGCTCGGCCGGTTGACCCTGCCAGGTCACCGCACCCGTGCGTTGCACTTTCAGCGGCACCAGGCGCTGGCGGCTGGGCAGCAGGAACTGGAAGGCCACGCTCTGCCCGGCCTGCAACGCGGCCCAATGGCTGCGCACCGCCGCGTCGAACCCGGCATCCACCACCGCCCCCGAGGGGATCGTGATGGCCCTGCTGAAGGTCGGTGCCTGCGCGCTGGCGCGGACCGATACCTGGCGGGTAGCGGCACCGCCGCGCACGCCTTCCTGATACCCATCGCGTCCATCGTCCAGGGTGAAATCCGGCGTCTGCGGGCTGCCCTGCGGGGTCATCCACTTGCGCGCGAAGGGACGCCCGTCGCTGCAGCGGTACAGCACCAGCCGCGACTGTGCGCTTGCCGGCCCCTGCAGCCAATGGGTCTCGCGATACAGCAGGCGCCCATCGGCGGTGGCGTACGCGCGCCCTTCCTGGCGCTGCACGGTCTGATCGGCGGCACTTACGGGGGCGGCGAAGGCCAACAGCAGCAGGATCAGGCAGGGCAAGGGCTGGCGCATGGGGGTCCAAACGGGCGGGCTTGCAGGGAGATACGCAGGTGGCAGTGGTTTGGATGCAGTGGGATGAATCGGACAGACGACTTGACCATCGCCCGCCTTCGGCCTACCTTGTGCTCGCCGAAGGTATCCATCGCTTCATGCAGATGAAGGGATGGATTTAAACGGGAATCCGGTGAAGGCGCCTCGCGCGCCCATTCCGGAGCTGCCCCGCAGCGGTGAATGGAAACGACTCCTGCCAACAGCACTGGGCCTTCGCGCCTGGGAAGCGGCAGGTACTAGGTGGGCGTCCGCGCCCGTGTCCATCAGCCCGAATACCGGCCCCGGCCGGAGGACATGACCGTCCTCCGATTCGACCT
>DMZT01000392.1 GCA_003484865.1 Stenotrophomonas sp. | reverse complement strand
TGCACGCCAACAACGCCAACCAGGCGATGGACCGCATCATCAACTTCTTCCCGGAAGACCGCCGCAACCAGTTGCTGATGGATCTTTCGCTGAACCTCAAGGGCGTGGTCGCCCAGCAGCTGATTCCCTCGCCGGATGGCAAGTCGCGCAAGGTCGCGATGGAGATCATGCTCGGCACGCCGCTGGTGCAGGATTACATCCGCGATGGCGAGATCCACAAGCTCAAGGAAGTGATGAAAGACTCCGTGCAGCTGGGCATGCGGACCTTCGATCAGAGCCTGTTCGAGCTGTACCAGGCCGGCGAGATCAGTTACGAAGACGCGCTGCGTTATGCGGATTCGCAGAACGAAGTGCGCCTGCGCATCAAGCTGTCGCAGGGTGGCGATGCACGCACGCTGTCGCAGGGGCTGGACGGGGTGGAGATTTCGGAAGTCCGCTGACACAGCGGGCTTCAACAGGCGGCGCGGCGCTGGGATGGTCGCGCCGTCCCGGGCAACCGGGGTGAAGGGGCGCCGGCACCTTGCCGGTATCAACGTATCAGGTGATGGGCATATGGACATGCACGATCCGTACCGCGCGCCGGCGGCTTCCAGCGCGCAGCGTTGATCCAACAGCTGCAGCAGCGGCGATGGGTATCGATCAAGGATAGAAAGGTCACCTACGCGCTGCCGGGATGATGCGTATCTGCTTCATGCCTCGATTGATTAGCCACGCTCATGACCGAACGTACCCCACACCATCCAATCTCCGCCGCCGACAGGGCTATCGTGGCACTCCCCCATGACGCCGGTCCCACCGGCAGGAGCAGCACCATGCAGACACGTGAACTGGGCCGCAGCGGCCTGCGGGT
The DNA here is from genome assembly GCA_003484865.1 of Stenotrophomonas sp. Taxonomy (GTDB): domain Bacteria; phylum Pseudomonadota; class Gammaproteobacteria; order Xanthomonadales; family Xanthomonadaceae; genus Stenotrophomonas. The sequence goes on along the minus strand of DMZT01000392.1, from coordinate 3,781 downwards.
TTCCGCCCTCGGCCTGGGCTGCATGGGGCTGAGCTACGGCTATGGCCCGGCCACCGACCGTACCGAGGCGATCGCGCTGTTGCGCGCTGCGGTCGAGCAGGGCGTCACCTTCTTTGATACCGCCGAAGCCTATGGCCCCTTCTTCAACGAGGAACTGCTGGGCGAGGCGCTCGCGCCGTTCCGCGCCCAGCTGGTGATCGCCACCAAGTTCGGCTTCAAGGGTGGCCATGCCGACGCCGGTCTGGACAGTCGCCCCGAGCGTATCCGCGCGGTGGCCGAGGCCAGCCTGGCGCGGCTGAAGACCGACCGCATCGATCTGTTCTACCAGCACCGGGTGGACCCGAACGTGCCGATCGAGGACGTGGCCGGCACGGTCAAGGACCTGATCGCCGAGGGCAAGGTGAAGCACTTCGGGTTGTCCGAAGCCGGTGTCGACATCATCCGCCGCGCGCATGCTGTGCAGCCGGTGGCGGCGCTGCAGAGCGAGTATTCCCTGTGGTGGCGCGAGCCGGAACAGGCCGTGCTGCCAGTGTTGGAAGAGTTGGGGATCGGCTTCGTGCCGTTCAGCCCGCTCGGCAAGGGCTTCCTGACCGGTGCGATCAACGTGGATACGCAGTTTGCGGCCGATGACTTCCGCAACAGCGTGCCGCGGTTTGCCGCGGAGGCGCGGCAAGCCAACCAGGCGCTGGTGGACCGCATCAGCGCGATTGCCGCCGAGAAGGGCGCAACGCCGGCACAGGTCGCCTTGGCGTGGCTGCTGGCGCGCAAGCCGTGGATCGTGCCGATTCCTGGTACGACCAAGCTGCACCGTCTGACGGAGAACCTGGGCGCGGTGGCCGTGGTGTTGAGCGATGCGGAGCTGCAGCAGATCGGTGCGGCGCTGGACAGCATCGCCATCGTCGGGGATCGCTACAACGCCGAGCGGCAGAAGCTGGTCGCGCGCTGAGCGGGGCGACGGGGCGCACCACCAACGGTCGTGCGCTACCCGTCCCACGCATGTCGGGTAGGTGCCGACCGTCGGTCGGCACGCGCCTCACCCGCGAATGAACGCCAACAGATCCGCGTTGATCACGTCCGCATGCGTCGTACACATCCCGTGCGGATAGCCCTTGTAGACCTTCAACGTGCCGTGCCTGAGCAGCTTGATCGCCAGCTCTGCTGAATCGGCGATTGGCACGATCTGGTCGTCGTCGCCGTGCATCACCAGCACCGGCACGTCGATCTTCTTCAGGTCGTCGGTGAAGTCGGTTTCCGAGAAGGCCTTGATGCAGTCGTAGTGCGCGTTGATCGCGCCCATCATGCCCTGCCGCCACCAGTTGTCGACGATGCCCTGCTGTGGCGGCGTGCCCTCGCGGTTGAAGCCGTAGAAGGGAATCGGCACGTCGCGGTAGAACGCCGCACGACCCGCGACCAGTGCCTGGCGGAAGCCATCGAAAACCTCTTTCGGCGTGCCGCCCGGGTTGGCCTCGCTCTTGACCATGATCGGCGGCACCGCACCGATCAGCACGGCCTTGGCCACGCGCCCGGGTTTGGCCTGCGCCACATAGTGCGCGACTTCGCCACCGCCGGTGGAATGCCCGATGTGGATCGCATCGCGCAGGTCCAGGTGATCGGCCAGCGCGTTGACGTCGGCGGCGTAGGTGTCCATCTCATGCCCGCCGCTGGTCTGCGAGGAGCGGCCATGCCCGCGGCGGTCGTGCGCGATCACGCGGTAGCCCTGCAGCAGGAAGAACTGCAGTTGGGTATCCCAGTCATCGGCGCTGAGCGGCCAGCCGTGATGGAACACGAGGGGCTGACCCTTGCCCCAGTCTTTGTAGAAGATCTCGGTCTTGTCGGCGGTGGTGACGTAGGGCATGGCACGGAACTCCTGAGGGGGGGAGGGGCGCAGCGGGGTACCCGTGCATGCTGCGTCTACAGGGTGTTCAGGCGGGATGAAAGGGGGATGTCGATTTCGCGACCCTGGCGCAGCTGAATCAATCTCCCCAACATCTGTCACGCCGATCGTGTCTAATACCGCTCCCCACGTCACACCCCCACCCCCATGTCCCTTGATTCCCATGGCCCCGCGCCGTGCGACGACGCTGACGGCCACCTGGTCACCGCAGGCCCGCTGACCCCGCCACCGGACAGCGCCGGCACCGTGGCCGACGAGAAAGCCCTGCGCCATTCCGTGGCCGAAGACGTGCAGGGCATGGTCCTGGCGACCCTGGTCGCCTCGCTCGGCCTGGCGATCTTCGCCAAGGGTGGGCTGATGATCGGCGGCATGGCCGGGCTGGCGTTTCTGGCCCACTACGCCTTCGGCTGGAACTTCGGCCTGGTATTCGTGCTGGTCAACCTGCCGTTCTATTGGGTGGCCGTGCGCCGCATGGGCTGGGAATTCACCCTGAAGACCTTCGCGGCGGTCACCGCCTGCGGCGTGCTGACCGACCTGCTGCCGCGCTGGGCCGATTTCGCCCACATGAGCTCGCTGTACTCGGCGATCGTCGGTGGCGCACTGGCGGGTCTGGGCATCCTGTTCTACATCCGCCACCGGGCCAGCCTGGGCGGCATCGGCATCCTGGCCGTGTACCTGCAGCGCACCCGCGGCTGGAGCGCCGGCAAGGTGCAGATGTCGTTCGACACACTGCTGATGTGCGTGGCGTTCTCGGTGCTGTCCCCGTCCAAGGTGATGTACTCGGCGATTGGCGCGGTGGTGCTCAGCCTGGTGCTGATGTTCAACCACCGCCCGGGCCGCTACATGGGCGTCTGACGCCCGTTACTCGCCCTGCGGTGGCACCGCAACGACGGTCACGCCGGAGACCCAGCGGCGGCTGCGCAGGTCCAACGCGGCCGCCTGTTCACCCGGGCCGCGGTACAGCCACAGCTGGCAGCACAGGGCATGGTCGCCGGCATAGCTGCTGCGCAGGGCGATGAGCGTGGCGCTGTAGCACTGCTTCCCCGAGCGGATCACGGTGTCGGCGGCGGTATCGAAGGTATAGCTCCCCGCGCCGCGCCACGGCCAGAGGTCTGTCTCACCGGGATCGGTGCCGGCCGGGACCGGGCAGCGTCCCTGCTCATCGCCGAAATGCGCGACGCCGTCGCCATCAATGGTCAGCGCGGCCAGCAGGCGCTCGATGTGCCTGAGCAGGCGCCGGTCCGCTGCGATCGCCGTGGCGGACGCATCCAGCGGTTCGCCGTCGACATGCATCACCGGATCGGCCAGCCGATGCTCGCGGCCGTAGCGCACCTTCAACCGGGTCGTCGGACTGCGTTCGCGTGGGTCGGCCGACAACGGCCGGTTCAGCAGCAGAGTATCGCCGTAGTAGTCGCCATCGCGGTAGGCGACGTAGCTGACCCCGTCGATACGCAGCCAGTACAGGCCCTGATCGCTGCCACGCCCGCTGAGGCCGTATTGGCCCTGCGCCCAAGGGCGCTGCGGGTCCAGGCTGTCCGGCACCACGAAGCCGCGCTGCGGATCCCGCCGCAGCATGTCCACCTGCGTGTACAGGCCGGTGCCGCCGCTGTAGGCGCTCTGCACCAGGTCACGCTGGCCGTCGCCATCCAGATCGAGCAGGGAGAGCGACAGCTCGCCCATCTCCACCGGCACGCTGTGCTGGGCATCGGTCCCGCGCAGGTAGCGGGTCACCGCGTCCCAATCGGCCGGGGTGATGTTGGCCGGGCGCACCAGCGCGGGCAGCGGCGCATCGCTGTCGCCGGCCACCGGGATCTGCAGGTCGATGCCGGTTTCGTCGCGGTAGCGGGCCAGCACGGTATCGATCGGGGCCGGGTCGTCGGCCGGCAC
>DMZT01000408.1:643-2603 GCA_003484865.1 Stenotrophomonas sp. | reverse complement strand
CAGCCCTGGGGCTGACCCGTCGGTTGCTCAGCGCTTGGGCTTGGCGGGCTTCTTTGCGGGCGCCTTGGGCGCGGCCTTGGTGGCCGTCTTCTTTGCCGCTTTCTTTGCCGGTACCTGGGGCACAGCCTTCTTCGGGCGGGATGCCGGCGCCGCTGCCGGCGCCGCCACGACCTCGGCCTCGACGTGGGCGTCCTCGTCGATCGAGGCCGCCATCACTTCAGTGGCCATCGCCTCGGGGGCATCCACTACGGCAGGCGGGGCAATCACGGCCGGTGCCGGTGCCGCCGTCGTCTCGCCGGCGCGGGCACGCTCGGGCAGCTTCAGGCGCTTGCCTTCGTCGTCGTACTCGATCAACAGGACGCCGGAGTCGTGGCGACCGCTGATCTCCACGAAGCAGGCACCGCCGATGAACGGCTCCAGCGTCATCACCGACTTCAGCGGGGTGGCCACGACCATCTGGAACCCGAAGTTGTCGAAGATGTTCATCGCCAACGCGGTGAACTCGTTGTCGGCCTTGTCGAAGGCTTCATCGAGCACCACCGCCGCGTAGCTGGGCAGCTGGCCGTCGGCGCCACCGAGCTGGTAGCGCAGCGCGGCCGCCAGGCAGGTGGTGGCCAGCTTCTGGCGCTGACCGCCGGACTTGCCCGCACCGCTGCGGTAGATCTCGACCTGCTGGCGGGTGGCGGCGTCGAGTTCGACGCCGACGAATTCCACATGCAGGCGCACGTCCAGCACCAGCTCGCGCCAGCGCTTGTCCTCGCCTTCCTGCGAGCCGAGCTTGGCGACCAGCTCACGCAGCACCGCGAACTGCGCTTCGGCCAGTTCGCGCTGCTCGGTCTGCTGCTGGGACAGCACGTCACGCAGGCGCTGGTGGAAATCCAGTACCTCGGGCAGGCGGCGGTCGGTGAGTTCGATGGTCAGCAGGGTGCCGCGATTGAACGGTACCTGCTCCAGCGAGGCATTGACCTCGTCCAGGCGCTGGGCGATCGACTTGCGCGCCTCGGCCGTGTGCCGCTGCAGGGCCAACAGGTTGTTCTTGCTCTGGCTCTGCAGCAGATCGAAGAAGCGTGCCTCGTGCTGCGGCAGGCCATCGTTCTCCAGCCGTTGCAGGCGGGCCAGGAAATCTTCGGCGCTGGACAGGCTGACGGTGAAGTCGCCGCTGTCTTCCGGCCAGGCCTGGCAGTAGCGGCGGAAGCAGCCGAGCAGCAGGTTTTCCAGCCGGTTGTGTTCGGCCTGCGCACCGCCGAGCTGTTCGTTGAGGGTGTTGCTGATCTGCCGGAAGTGGGCTTCCAGGTTCTCCAGGCTGAGCACGCCGAGCGCTTTCAGGCGTTCGTCCAGGCCCTGCTGCTGCAGCGGCGTGACCACGCGCTTGGCCAGCGGCGCGCACTGCTCGTGCAGGCGTTCCAGGCGTTCGTGTTCACGGCCGAGCTGGCCGCGCTCCACGCGCACGTCTTCATAGGTGCGCTTGGCCTGGGCCACATCGGCCCGGGTCTTCTCGATCTGTTCGCCCAGCCTGCGCAGATCGGCATTGCCTTCGCGCAGGTCGTGCAGGGCCTGGGCGATGTCGTCCAGGCGCTGCAGCGGTGCGGCCACATCGATCTCGTCCCAGCCCAGCGTGCACAGCTGATGGCAGGCCAGTCGGGCCTTGCCGTCCTGTTCGCGCTGCGCGCGCAGGCCGGCCACGTCGCTGTCGCAGGCAGCGATGCGCTGGGCCAGTTCGATCGCTTCGCGCTCGTACAGGTCCAGTTTGTCGCGGTTGTTGAAGCCGAGCAGCCAGCGGCGGCGGTCGCTGATGTTGTGGCGATCGTCCTTCTCGAAGCGCTCGCCCGGGTGCTTGACCTGGCCTTCCTTGGTGATGCCGCGGTCGGTATCGCGCAGATGGCGTGCATCGACGCATTCGTAGTCGAAGCGCTTGCCCAGCTCGCGGCGCAGCCAGCCGGCATAGCCGTGCTCGCGCAGC
>DMZT01000408.1:0-394 GCA_003484865.1 Stenotrophomonas sp. | reverse complement strand
ATAGCCGTGCTCGCGCAGCACCAGCTTGTGCAGCAGCGAACGTGCGCCCGGCTCACGGCCATGCAGTGCATCGTCGTTGCGGCGCACCCGGTAATAGACCAGGCGGGTCCCGAGGTGGGTCTGGTTGATCCACGCCGAGACCTCGGCGTGGTGGCGCTCATCGACCAGCAGCGACTGCGCGAAGCCGTGCAGCACGCGCTCGATGGCGCCCTGCCATGCGGCGTCTTCGTCGCGGACCTGCAGCAGTTCGCCCACGAACGGCAGTGCCGCCTCGGGAATGCCGGTGTCGCTGCTCAGGCGCGCGCGCAGCTGCTGCATCGGCGCGGGAATGCTGGACGGGGTGCGCTTGAGCGCCTCCAGTTCCGAACGCACCTCGGCGAAGCGGCGCTCGTCG
>DMZT01000403.1 GCA_003484865.1 Stenotrophomonas sp. | reverse complement strand
ATTGACCAGCAGCGGTTCCACCGACGGATCCTTGCCGCGGAACTCGCGGTACAGATCGGCCAGCTCCACGCTGTTGCCGCGCGAGAGGATCTTGTCGCGGAAGACCTGGCCGTTCTCCGGGGTCAGGCCGCCGTTCTCCTTGAACCACTCGAAGGCGTCATGGTCCAGCACTTCGGCCCAGAAGTAGGCGTAGTAGCCGGACGAATAACCGCCGCCCCAGATGTGGTCGAAGTAGCTGGTGCGGTAGCGCGGCGGCACCTGCGGCAGGTCGACCTTGAACTTCTTCAGCGCGGCCGCTTCAAACGGCGCCACGTCCTGCAGCTTGGCGTCGGCCGGCTGGGTGTGCCAGGCCAGGTCGAGCAGGGCCGCCGAGAGGTACTCGGTGGTCGCATAGCCCTGGTTGAAGGTGCGGGCCTTGAGGATCTTGTCGACCAGCGCCTGCGGCATCGGCTCGCCGGTCTTGTAGTTCTTGGCGTAGTTGGCGAAGACCTTCGGGTCCAGCGCCCAATGCTCGTTGAACTGCGAGGGGAACTCGACGAAGTCGCGCGAGGTGCTGGTACCGGCGATGGACGGGTACTTCACCTTCGAGAACATGCCGTGCAGCGCATGGCCGAACTCATGGAACATCGTGGTCACGTCATCGAAGCTCAGCAGCGCGGGCTGGCCGGCGGCGGGCTTGGTGAAGTTGCACACGTTGTAGACCACCGGCTTGGCACCGGTCAGGCCATCCTGTTCGACGAACACGTCCATCCAGGCGCCGCCGGACTTGCTGTCACGCTTGAAGTAGTCGGTGTAGAACAGGGCCAGCGAGGTGCCGTCCTTGTCGAACACTTCATAGACCTTCATGTCCGGATGGTAGGTGGGGATATCGGTACGCGGCTTGAAGGTGATGCCGTACAGCTGCGTGGCGGCGTAGAAGACGCCGTTCTGCAGCACGTTGTCCATCTCGAAGTACGGCTTGATCTGCGATTCGTCCAGGTCGTACTGCGCCTTGCGCACCTGTTCGGCGTAGAAGTCCCAATCGGAGGCAGCGAGCTTGAAACCGCCCTTCTGCGCATCGATCACCTTCTGCATTTCGCTGATCTCGCCACGCGCCTTGGCGGTGGCGGCCGGCACGGTGTCGGTCAGCAGCTTGAGCGCGGCGGCCGGGGTCTTGGCCATCTGGTCGGCCAGGCTGTAGGCGGCATAGTTCTCGAAGCCGAGCAGCTTGGCCTTCTGCGCGCGCAGCTGGGCCAGGCGCTGAATGGTCTCGCGCGTGTCGTTGGCGTCGCCCTTTTCAGCACGGGTTTCCGACGCCTTGAGCACGGCGGCGCGCTGCTCGCGGTCGCTCAGCGAGCCGAGCACCGGCTGCTGGGTGGTGTTCTGCAGCGGCAGCAGGTACTTGCCATCGAGGTTGCGGGCCTTGGCATCGGCGGCGGCGGTGTTGATCGCATCCTCGTCCAGGCCGGCCAGCTTGGCCTTGTCATCGACGACCACGGCACCGGCGGCGGTCGCAGCCACCAGACGGGTGTGGAACTGCGTGGCCAGCGTGGTTTCTTCCACGTTGAGCTTGCGCAGCGAGGCCTTGTCGGCATCGTTCAACTGCGCGCCGGCGCGCACGAACTCCTGGTAGTCACGTTCGACCAGGCGCTTCTGCACCGGGTCCAGGCCCAGCGCATCGCGCTGGTCGTAGATGGTCTTGATGCGGGCGAACAGCTTCGGGTCGAGGTTGATCTCGTCCTGGTGTTCGGCCAGCTTCGGGGCGACTTCTTCCTGCACCTTCTGGCGTGCATCGTTGGTGTCGGCCTGGACCAGGCCGAAGAAGATGCGCGACACGCGGGTCAGCGTCTCGCCACTGCGCTCCAGCGCTTCGATGGTGTTGTCGAAGGTGGCCGGCTCGGGGTTGTCGGCGATCTTGCGGACTTCAGCCAGGTGCTGCTTCATGCCTTCGTTGAAGGCCGGCAGGTAGTCACTGTCCTTGATCCTGTCGAACGGCGGCGCCTGGAACGGCAGCGTGCTGGCGCTCAACAGCGGGTTGGCGGACGCATCGGCCGGCTGCTGGGTCGGGGCGGGCTGGGTATCGGTCACGGGGGTGGACTCCTTGCCGGAACAGGCCGCCAGCGCCAGGCTGATGGCAGCGGCCAAAACTACGGTACGCGACATGAAACGGGCTCCTTGGATGAGGGCGCGGGACGGAAAATCCCGCAGCCGGTCACCCTACTCCCAAAGCCCGCAGGCGGCATGTGCCGGTCGTGGCGCGTGGCTGTGCGGGCCGTGGGGGCTACTCCGCCCGACCCGCCCGGCCGCGCTCAGACGGTGCCGCGGGTCTTGCCCTGCCAGGGGCGGTAGTACGCGCGGATCGCGGCCATGTCGGCCACGTCGTTGCCAGTGGGATGGAACAGCGGGCCGATGCCGATGGTCTTTTCCGGGTAGTGGAAGTACGCGGCCAGCACCGGCACATCGGCCATGCGCGCGATCTTGAGGAAGCCGGCCTTCCAGTGCTGCACCGCCTTGCGCGTGCCTTCCGGGGTGATCGCGTACCACAGGCGGTCCGAGCCACGGATCAGGCTGACCGCCTGCTCCACGGTGCCCTGCGGCGAGCTGCGGTCCAGCGGGATGACGCCGAGCTTGCGCAGCAGCGGCCCCAGCGGCCACCAGAACAGCGAGGCCTTGCCCAGCACCTTGACCTGCATGCCCAGCGCGATCTTCGCGGCCATGCCCCAGAAGCCATCCCAGTTGGACGAATGCGGGGCGATGATGAACACCACTTTGGGCACATCGGGCAGGGTGCCGGTCACTTTCCAGCCGCCCAGGCGCAGCGTGCAGCGGGCCAGCCAGCGGAGGAAACGGTTCGGTTTGACCTGCGGCATGTTCGGCGGAACCACCGGCAACAACGGACTTCGGTTGTTCAAGCAATCACTCCCAATTGCGTGTGGTGCGCCCGCGCTTGATCTGCGCGCGCCCCTTTTTGGCGTCCAGACGACGCAGTTTCGACCCGTAGGTCGGCTTGGTGGCCACGCGTGCCTTGGGCACGCTCAGCCCCGCCTGGATGAAGGCGGCCAGTCGATCGCGCGCGTCCTCGCGGTTACGGTCCTGGGTACGGAAACGCTGTGCATCGATGACCAGCACGCCTTCGCCGGTCATGCGCCGGTCGCGGCGGGCCAGCAGGCGCGCGCGCAACGGCTCGGGCAACGAAGGCGAGCCGGCAACGTCGAAACGCAGTTCGACGGCGGTGGAGACCTTGTTGACGTTCTGGCCACCCGCACCGCTGGCGCGCACGAACCGCTCGACGAGTTCCGTCTCCGGAATC
>DMZT01000047.1:13485-13648 GCA_003484865.1 Stenotrophomonas sp. | reverse complement strand
CGCAGGGCGGCCGCCGCATCGGAGAACTGGCGCAGCAGGCGCAGGCGAGGCGGCAGCGCGCCCCCGGCCAGGACCAGGGTGAGCAGGGCGGTGGAGGCGGCAAGGCAGGGAATGGGCATCCCGATACCCTGGCCCGGAAATGACGACGGCGCCCTAGGGCGCC
>DMZT01000047.1:2509-13308 GCA_003484865.1 Stenotrophomonas sp. | reverse complement strand
ACGGCGCCCTAGGGCGCCGTCGGATCGCAGGGTAGGACTCCGCCGCGCTTACTGCTTATCCGGATGCAGTGCCGAATAGCCGACCCTGACCGGCTTCACGCCTTCCATCACCAGCGCGTAGCTGACGTTCTCGAACGTGCGGAAGACCATCGCATGGGCGGCGTACTCGTCCGGCAGGGTGACCCGGCCGGCACCGCTGGTCAGCGAATCGTCCATCCGCGACGAGTTCGGGTAATCCATGCGGTGGGCCACATGGCGGCCCTGGCGCCACAGCGAGAACACGGTGCCGTTGTCGACCCCGTTGGCACTGCCGGCGGAGATCGCGATCACATCGCGCGGGCCGCCGGAGGTGAAGGTGTCGGCGACGGCCAGCACGCGCACGTCCAGATCGACGGCCTGCGGCGCGGGCACATGCGGTACGAACTGCAGGTCGTACGGGCGGGCCTCGACCGGAACCAGGCGGTCACCGGCGCGGACTTCACGGCCGTCCACCTGGCCCTGCAGCACCAGCGAGGTCACCTCGACACTGCCGTTCTGTACCCGGCTCACCGTGCCGACGTTGATCTGGGCCAGTTCGTAGCCCAGCGTCTGGTGCCGCTTGCTCGGCACGATGAACGTCTTCCAGAGGTTGCCGCTGCCGGGCGTGGTATCGCCGCGGGCATTGAGGTCTTCGGTCGGCTTGGGCAGGGCGTACTGCACCGTCGGGCGGACCACCGCGTAGCGCTGGCCGACCTGGGCGTTCTCCAGGCCGCGCACATAAGCAGTCTGGCCGGTGGTGGCGCGCAGGCGGTTTTCTTCCAGATTGACCACGTAGGGCAGCGACTTGACCTCGTCGACCACGCTCAGCTGCTTCAGGAAGGGCTCGACCTGCTCCAGCGGGACGCCGTTGATCGGGGCCTCCTGGCGCGGGCCGGGCTGGGCCACGACGCGGTCCAGATAGGCCAGGCTGAGCACGTCACCCGGGTAGATCAGGTGCGGATTCTTGACCTGCGGGTTGGCCTGCCAGATCTCCGGCCACAGCCAGGGCTTCTGCAGGAAACGCGCCGAGATGTCCCATAGCGTGTCCCCTTTGCGCACGACATAGGTATCCGGGTGCCCGCCATTCATTTCCACGGCGGTAGCATAGGTAGCGACGGTCAGCATCGCCACGGCGACGACCGTACGAGTTCGTTCAAACATAGATGTGGTGCCTGATTCCCCAACAGGTTCGCGCACTATAGTCCAGAAACCGGGGCGCGGGGCAAGCGTTGGCGATAGAATCTCGCTGTACGCCGCTTCGACCGGCGCCCCCTACCGGTATTTGCCATGGCCCTCCTGCCCATTCTCGAATTTCCCGATCCGCGCCTGCGTACCAAGGCTGCGTTGATCGATGCTGCCGACGTGACCACGCCGGCGTTCCAGACCCTGATCGATGACATGTTCCACACCATGTACGACGCCCCGGGCATCGGCCTGGCCGCCAGCCAGGTGGACGTGCACAAGCGCTTCATGGTGATCGACGTCAGTGAAGAGAAGGACACCCCGATGGTGTTCATCAATCCTGAGATCGTCGCCAACGAAGGCGGCCAGGTCTATCAGGAAGGCTGCCTGTCGGTGCCGGGCATCTTTGCCGACGTCACCCGCGCCAACCAGATCACGGTGCGTTACCTGGATCGCCACGGCGTGGCCCAGGAACTGACCACCGATGGCGTGCTCGCTGTCTGCGTGCAGCACGAGATGGACCACCTGGACGGCAAGCTGTTCATTGATTACCTCTCGCCGCTCAAGCGCGAGATGGTGCGCAAGAAGCTGGCCAAGCAGCGCAAGCACGTTGCCTGAGGTGATTGCAGCGACCGCCGCGCGGGATGACCGCGCGACGTGTCCTGTCGCGCGGCGCCGCACATCGGCGCCGTTTTACGTTCTGTTAGTGGGGTCGCCATGAAGATTGTCTTTGCCGGTACGCCGGCGTTCGCCGTGTCCTCGCTGCGTGCCGCAGCCCGCCACCATGAAGTGGTCGCGGTGTACACGCAGCCCGATCGCCCCGCTGGCCGTGGCCGTGGCCTGGCCCCGTCGCCGGTCAAGCTGGAAGCGATCGCACGTGGCATCCCGGTGTTCCAGCCGGAGAGCCTCAAGACCCCCGAAGCCCAGCAGCAGCTGCGCGACCTGGCGCCGGACCTGATGGTGGTGGTGGCCTATGGGCTGATCCTGCCCAAGGCGGTGCTGACCATTCCAACCCACGGCTGCTGGAACGTGCACGCCTCGCTGCTGCCGCGTTGGCGCGGTGCCGCGCCGATCCAGCGTGCGATCCAGGCCGGCGATACCGAAACCGGTGTCTGCCTGATGCAGATGGACGCCGGGCTGGATACCGGCCCGGTGCTGCTCAAGCAGCACATCGCGATCGGCGCCAACGACACCGGCGGTCAGCTGCACGATCGTTTGGCCGCCTTGGGTGAGCAGGTGCTGTCCGATGGCCTGGGCCTGCTGCGGGCCGGCATCAAGCCGATCGCGCAGCCGCAGCCCGAGGCTGGCGTGACCTATGCGCACAAGCTGGACAAGGCCGAAGCCCGTCTGGACTGGGCGCAGGACGCCCACGCGCTGGCACGCACCGTACGTGCGTTCAATCCGTGGCCGATCGCCGAGGCGATGCTGGCCGGCGAACGCGTCCGCATCCATGGCGCGATCGCGCTGGATGACAACCAGGGCAAGGCCCCGGGCACGCTGCTGGCCGCCTCGCGCGACGGCATCGACATCGCCTGTGGCCAGGGTGCGCTGCGCCTGCGTGTGCTGCAGCGTGAGGGCGGCAAGGCGATCACCGCCGCCGACTACCTCAATGCCCGTCGCGATCTCGGCATGGGTGCCTGACATGACCAACGCGCGTTCCGGCAAGCCTGCAGGCCCCTACACCGCCCATACCGCCCCCGGCGTGCCCACCCGCGTGCTGGCCGCGCGCGTGCTGGCCCAGGTGATCGGCCGCGGCCGTTCGCTCAAGGCCGAACTGGCCACCGCCTTGCCTACCCTGGACGACAGCCGCGACCGCGCGCTGCTGGAGGCGCTGTGCTTTGCCGTGCTGCGTCGCCGGGCCGCGTATGACGCCGCACTGGCGCAATGGATGCCGCGGCCGCTGGGCGTGCGCGAAGACGAACTGCGCGCGCTGCTGCTGGTCGGCTTCGCCCAGCTGGACGCACTGGAGCTGCCGGCGCACGCCGCGCTCTCGGCCACGGTCGACGCTGCGCGTGCGATGGGCCGTGATCGCCAGGCCGGCATGGTCAATGCGCTGCTGCGCCGCGCCCAGCGCGAAGGCATTCCGCCGCTGCCGGCGCGCGATGCCTTCCCGCTGTGGATGGCCGAGAAGATCGAACAGGATTGGCCGGACGAGGCCGACGCGGTGTTCACCGCGAGCCTGCAGGCCGCGCCGCTGTGGCTGCGGGTCAACCGCCAGCACAGCACTCGTGAGGCGATGCTGCAGCAGTTGGCGGCAGCCGGTATCGAGGCTGAAGCATCGCGCGTGGGTGCCGATGCGATCCGCCTGCCGGTGCCGGTCGCGGTCTCCGCGCTGCCCGGGTTCGCCGATGGCGCGCTGTCGGTGCAGGATCTGTCTGCCCAGCAGGTGGCCGATGCGCTGGCGCCGCGCCCGGGTTCGCGGGTGCTCGATGCCTGCGCCGCGCCGGGCGGCAAGGCTGCCCATCTGCTGGAGCGCGATCCGACCCTGCAACTGCTGGCGTTGGACATCGATGCGCGCCGGCTCAAGCGCATCAGCGAAACGTTCGCACGCACCGGCGTGGGCCAGAACGCGAAGGTGCTGGCGGGCGATGCAACCGATCCGGCCAGCTGGTGGGACGGGCAGCTGTTCGACACCATCCTGCTGGATGCGCCCTGTTCGGCCACCGGCATCATCCGCCGCCAGCCGGACGTGCTGGCGCATCGCCGCGCGACCGACATCGAGGCGCTGATGGCCTTGCAGGCGCGCCTGCTGGATGCCTGCTGGACGATGCTTACCCCGGGCGGAACCCTGCTGTATGCGACATGCTCGATCCTGCGCGATGAAAACCAGTTCCAGGTCGAAGCCTTCCTGCAGCGCACCCGGGATGCGGGCTTCCTGCCGCTGGGAGAGGCGTATGGCCACGATTCCTGGGCCGGGCGCCAGCGCCTGCCCGGTGAGGACGGTGCTGACGGCTTCTTCTATGCGCGTCTGCTAAAGAAGGGTTGAACCGAACCCGGCTAGAATCCCGCCCCATGCTTAAAAACCGCGCATCCCGAGAGTTCTGGCTGCTTGCCCTGATGGCCCTGCTCGTTCTGGGGGCCGGCCTGGGCATGCGTGATCCGTGGCCCTCCGACGAGCCCCGGTTCGCGCTGGTCGCCAAGCAGATGGTGGAGAGCGGGGACTGGCTGTTCCCGCATCGGGGCACCGAGTTGTACTCGGACAAGCCGCCGATGCTGATGTGGTCGCAGGCCGCGCTGTACTCGCTGATCGGCGACTGGCGGGTGGCCTTCCTGCTGCCCTCGCTGCTGGCCGCGCTGGGCACACTGGCCTGCGTCTATGACCTGGGCCGCCGCCTGTGGACGCGGCGGGTCGGGCTGTACGCCGCCTGGGCGCTGCTGTTCGCGCTGCACTTCACCTTCCAGTCCAAGAAAGCCCAGATCGATCCGCTGGTGGTGGTCTTCATCACCCTGGCCAACTACGGCCTGCTGCGGCATCTGCTCAGTGGCCCTGCGTGGCGCTGGTGGTGGCTGGGCTGGTTCGCCGCCGGGCTGGGGGTGATCACCAAGGGCGTGGGCGTCATCGCATTGCTGATGATCGTGCCGGCCGCCGTGGCCTCCGTGCTGGGCTGGCCGCGGGTCAAGCTGCATGTCCGCGACTGGCGGTTCTGGGTCGGGCCGCTGGCCTTCGTGCTGGCGATCGCGCTGTGGCTGGTGCCGATGGTGGTGACCGCACTGGGCAGTGGGTCGGCCGAGTACCGCGCCTATCTGGACGACATCCTGTTCCGGCAGACCGCCAAGCGCTACGCGCAATCCTGGGATCATCATCAGCCATGGTGGTATTTCCTGGGCACGATGCCGTCGATGTGGATCCCGGCCTTCCTGGCGATTCCCTGGGCCATCCCCGCCTGGCGCCGACGCCTGCAGCGCCGCGATGCGCGCTACCTGCTGCCGCTGGTGTGGTGGTTGTTGATCGTGCTGTTCTTCTCGATCCCCAACGGCAAGCGTGACGTCTACATCCTGCCGGCGCTGCCCATGTTCTGCCTGGCGTTGGCACCGCTGCTGCCGGGGCTGCTGCGCAAGCGCACCTTCCAGTGGCTGCTGGGCGGCTTCGTGGCGCTGCTGGCTGCCGGCCTGCTCGGCATCGGCATCTCGATGCTGCTGGGGCAGCCGGGCTTCGAGCGCAAACTGATTCTGGATCGCGGCATCGACACCGCGGTGACCTCCGGCCTGGGCTGGGTTGCGGTCGCGTTGGGCTGCTGGGCGGTGCTCACCCTGTGCATCGCCGGCGTGCGCCGCTTCCATCTGGCCGTGGTGGCGACGCTGACCATGGCCTGGGTAGCGTTCGGGCTGATCGGCTACCCGCTGTTCAATGACTCCAGTTCCGCCCGCGGCCTGATGCTGCAGGTCGGTCAACGCATCGGCCCGGAGGCCGAACTGGGTCTGGTCGCCTGGAAAGAACAGAACCTGCTGATGGCCGACCGTGAGGCCGCCACCTTCGGGTTCAACCGGCGTTGGGACCGGCAACTCGCCGACGGAGTCGCCTGGCAGGCCGCACAGCCGCAGCAGCGTTGGCTGCTGGTCCAGGAGGACGCGCTGCTGGCCTGCGTGGACCGCACCAGCGCCGAACTGGCCGGGGTCGCCAACCGTCGCCGTTGGTGGTTGGTAAGGCCGGGCGACATCCACGGCCCGTGTGTGGCCAGTGCCGAAGAACAGGCGCGCGAACGCGCGCTGCACCGGATCGACGGCGATGAGTGAATTCTGTAATGCTGGCCGCCTCCTCGGGCGGATACCGCAGGTCCGTGGGCGCCGGTCGCGTCCAGTGCAATCACGGGCGTGCATGCCTGCGTGTGGCAATCGAGGTTGGCAATGACGTTCTCCGCTGCATCCGAGCCGGCCACGCCCGTTTCCCTGCCGCCGCTGCAGGGGCGTGCCGGTGTGGCCCATTGGATCGCCACCGTGGGCCTGTTCTGCATGCCCGCGCTGGTGCTGACCCTGCCCCAGAACCTGTTGCCCTACGGCATCCTGTTGCTGCTGAGCACGCTGCTGGCGCCGGATTACCTGTGGCGCGCGCGTGGCCTGGCCGGGCAGCCGGTGAAGGCCCTGACCTGGCTGGTGGTGGCCGCGATTGCCTTTGCGCTGCTCTCGATCTATCTGTTCGAGCAGGGCCTGCGCGACATCGACAACCGCTCGCGGTTCGTGGTGATCCCGTGGATCGCCCTGTGGGTGTGTGCACTGCGGCCGGACAGCCGCTGGCTGTGGGGCGGGGCGCTGGCCGGCCTGCTCGGCACCATGGTGCTGTCGATCCTGCAGGTGGCCGGCGGCGCACCACGCGCTGATCTGAGCACCAACGCGATCGTGCTGGCCGACATCGTGCTGGTGCTGATGGTGCTGCTGGTGTTCTGCCGGCCGCACCAGCGCTGGACCTGGGTGATCGTGGGCATGGTCGCCGGTTGCGTGACCATCGTGCTCAGCGGCAGCCGCGGCGTCTGGCTGGCCCTGCTGGCACTGCTGGTGGTGATGGCGATGAGCCTGCGCTGGCGCACCGGCCGCGCGCGCCTGGGCGTGCTGTTGGCGCTGGTGGCGATCGCCGGCACCTTGACCCTCACCATCCCGAGCCTGCGCGAGCAGGTACGCCTGACCGAGCTCAAGCACGACGTGGTGCGGATGGAGCGCGGTGACAGCGACTCCTCCGCCGGCGCGCGCGTGGAGCGGCTGCAGGTGGCCTATGAAACCTTCCTCGATCACCCGCTGACCGGCGTGGGGATCGGCCATTTCGACAGCGCCATGCAGCGCCTGCCGGTGTGCCGGGATGATCCGAGTGAGCAGCGTTGCCATCTGGGCCACGCGCACAACGATCTGGCCGAGTGGGCCGCGACCCAGGGCGCGCCGGGCCTGTTGTTGCTGCTGGCCATCTACGGCGTGCCGCTATGGGTGTTCACCGGCCTGCACCGGCGCAGCGGCGAGCAGACCTTCCGTGGTCCGGCGGCCGCCGGGATCATGGTGGTGGTGACCTATGTGCTGTGCGGGATCACCCAGTCGATGTTCGCGCATCAGATCACGGCCAGCTTCTACGTCACCATCGTCGGCCTGCTGGCCGGGCTGTCGATCGTCCAGGGGTACACGCGGCGCCTGGCGCTGGCGTCGGCCGGGGCTCAGGCGCCGGGCTGATCCCGCGGCGGGTCGGTGACTGGCTGCCCGTTCTGCAGCATCCACAGCATGATGGTCTTCTGGCGCACGTAATTGGCGCGTACGTAGGCGTAGACCAGGCCGTGCCAGCCATCGCGGAAGCCGCCACGCAGCAGCAGCCCGCGCCAGAACCGCCACGCCGGCGCCAGGATCAGTTTGGGCAGGGTGGCGCGCTTGCCGCGCGCGAACTCGTGCTCGGCCATCATCCGCGCGTAGCGCTGGGTCTTGAGCAGCTGCTGCTCCAGCGAGCGGTAGGGGTAATGGATCAGGTCGCCGCGCAGGGTACCCACCGCACCATCGACGCTGGCCGCCTCATGGATCTCACGCTTGCCGCGCCAGCCGCCATGGCGGCGGTCGAACAGTCGCAGGACCCGGTCCGGGTAGGCATTGCCATGCTTCAGGAACTTGCCGAAGTACGCGGAGAGCCGTGCGAACCGGTAGCCATGGTGGCCGGCGAAGCCGTTGGCCTGGGCGGACAGGATCGCCTCGCGCAGGGTGTCGCTGATGCGCTCGTCGGCGTCCAGGCACAGCACCCAGTCATGCGCGGCCTGCTCGACGCAGAACGCCTTCTGGCTGCGGAAGCCATCGAACCGGCGTTGCAGCACCCGCGCCCCGGCGGCCGTCGCGATCACCACGGTGGCATCGGTGGATTGCGAGTCCACGACGACGATCTCGTCGCAGAAGGCCAGCGAGGCCAGGCAATCGCCGATGCGGTCGGCTTCATTGAACGCGATAATGCAGGCCGAAATGCGAGGCCGTTCAGTGGGAGCGGTCGAGGAGGACATGATGGCCGAGTACCTGCTGTTTGCGACGGAGCGTTATGCGCTGCCCATTCTCGCCCCTCTGGCGCAGGCGTTGCACGCATCCGGTCAATCGGTGTCGGCCTGGTTCGCCGATGGCGCCGCCGGGGCCTCGCTGCCCGGCGTGCCCAATGTGGCCCTGAACGAGGCGCTGACACTGCGCCCGCGCGCGGTGTTCAGCGCCGCCAACTGGGTGCCGCCGTTCATCGCCGGGGCCAAGGTGCAGGTCTTCCACGGCTTCAACGTGCAGAAGCGCGACAGTGCCCGCGGCCACTTCCGGGTGCGCGGTCTGTTCGATCTGTACTGCACCCAGGGCCCGGCCACGACCACCCCGTTCCGCGAGCTGGCCGCGCGCGAGGGCCACTTCGCCGTGGCCGAGACCGGCTGGCCCAAGCTCGATCCGCTGTTCCGCGATGACGGTGGCTTGAGCGCCGGATTGCGCGTGCCGGCACAGGGCCGCCCGGTGATCCTGTTCGGCTCGACCTTCACCGAGCGGCTGAGCGCCGCGCCGCATCTGTACGAGCAGATCGCGGCCGATATCGGCCGCGGCGAGCACTACTGGCTGCTGACCCTTCACCCCAAGTGCGCCCCGGAGCTGTTCGAGCGCTACCGCGCGCTGGCCGGTGCGCATGCGCGCTTCATCGAGCCGGAACAGGTGATGGCCGCGCAGCGCGCCGCCGATGTGCTGGTCTCGGATACTTCCTCGATCGTCTCCGAGTTCATCGTGCAGCACAAACCGGTGGTGACCTTCCGCAACCGGGTCCCGCAGCCGCACATGATCGATTTCGACGACGCCACCCAGCTGCCGGCGATGCTGGCCCAGGCGTTGGATCCAGCGCCCGCCCTGATGGCCGAGATCCGCCGGTACGCGGACACCATCCATCCGTTCCGCGATGGGTATTCCTCCGAGCGGGTGATCGCTGCCACCGAGGATTTCCTGTCCGGTGAACTCGGCGCGCTCAAGCGCAAACCGTTCGGTGCGTGGACGCGCGGCCTGCAGATCCGCAAGGATCTCGGGTACTGGGGGCCAGCGAAGCGGTAGCGTCACCAGGTAGATCCACGCCATGCGTGGATGCGCTCCTACCAGCGCAGGCGACGCTTCGCCAACGCACGGGCCAACTGCTCGTACACCGCACGCGCCTCCGCTTCCGGCAGGTACTGCAGCACCAGCGGCGTGCCCATGCCTGCACCCGCGGTATCCAGCCATACGCTGGCGGTGCCCAGCCGGCGGTCCAGCGGCGAGCGGGTCAGGCGCAGCGCCTGCAGCTTGTCCAGTTCGGCAAAGCGCCACCAGCGCTGCCACCAGCCACCGCGCACGGCGACGTAGTCGTCATCCAGGTGATAGCCGATGCGCGCCATCTGCCGGTGCGCGCGGAACGCCGACCACGGCAGCCATAGCAGCACCAGCGCCCCCCACGGCCCGCCGTACCAGATCGCCGCCGCCGTCAGCAGCGGAACCAGGCACAGCGCGCCCAGGCACAGCCGCCACCAGCCGCGCCTCTGCACCGGCTGCCAGCGCGCCGGCGGCCACTGCAGGTGTGGCAGCAGATGCTGGACCAGCCCATCGCAGACGGCCGGCGTCGCCAGCGGCGCCAGCTCACGCAGGTCGCGGCGCTCGCCTTCGCCGGGGTTGCCTGCAGCAATATCGATACGCAGTTGCCGGCGCTGGAACCAGCGCTGCAGCGCGCTCTCGCGCAATGTCCACGCCTGGATCCGGCGCCGCGCCACGCTGGTGCGCATGCGGGTTAGAAGCCCACTGGCCACGGTCAGCCGGCGCTCGTGCTCACTGAGCCGGAAGCCGTAATAGCGCAGCAGCGCGAGTCCCACCGACAACACCCGCAGCATCACCCAGAAGCCCACCACGGCGACTACCGCGGCCATGGTCCAGAGCCACATTCCGGGATGCAGGTGGCTGGCATACCCGAAGGCCTGGCGGCCGCCGGCTTCGATCACATCGGAAACGCTGCCACGCGGGAACAACTGCACCATCGCGCCCAGCACTGCCACCACCACGACCCAGCCGCGGTTGGAGAGCAGGCCGATACGGACCACCTCGCCCGGGCTCAAGGCGAGCAGCACATCCTCGGCCGGTTCGGCCGCAGCGGCTTCGCCCTCGGCCGTGGCCGGCACTGCCTGGCCACGCTGGCGTACCAGGCGTTCCAGTGCGAGCGCCTGATCGAGTTTGAGCACCCGCATTTCCGCTTCGGGGCGATGGCCACCGGCCGATTCCAGCTTCAGCTCGGCCACGCCGAACAGGCGGTGCAACGGGTTCTGGTGGACAACCACGTTGTGGATGCGGGCGAAGGGAATCTCGCGCCGATTGCGCGCGAACACCCCGCTGCGCACGGTGATGGCCGACGCGCCGATCCGATAGCGATAGGTGAGGTACTGCAGCACCGAGTACGCGACCAGCGCCACCACGGCGATCACCGGGCCGAGTGACAGCCACAGCTCATCGCGGTCGCCACGCTGGCCGAACACCACCAGCGCGATCAGCGGTACCAAGCCCTGGCGCAACTGCATCAGCAGCACGAACAGCCACGACCAGGGATGCAGCCGCTGCTCCGGCGCGGCATCAAGCGGCGGCGGGGTACTCACAGCGCGTCGTCGTCCTGGTCCAGCTGGTGCGCCAGG
>DMZT01000047.1:0-2376 GCA_003484865.1 Stenotrophomonas sp. | reverse complement strand
GTCCAGCTGGTGCGCCAGGGTGTCGCGCAGGCGCTCGGCATCGGCGCTGTCCAGCCCACTGAGCGTGACCGCACTGAAGCGGCTGCCGGCGGTATGCACGACCAGCGTGCTCAACCCGGCGCTGCGTTCGATCGGCCCACGGCGCAGATCCAGGTGCTGCACGCGCGAGGTCGGTACACGGGTTTCGTTCTGCCAGAGCAGGTCGCGGCGCAGGCCGAGGCCTTGGGCATCCAGCCGCCAATACGTGCGGCGCTGGCGGCGGAACGCGAGGGCCGCACCGATCAACGCGCCGAGTACGACCATGCCGGCCGCACCCCACCAGCGGCCCGGCAGATCAAAGACCACCCAGAGCGTGCCGAGCACGCCGCCGAGCATCAGTGCGCCAGCGATCGCACCACCGAACGCGGCCAGCGAGGCCGAACGCAGCGGCATCGCCTGCCAGTCGGGGGCAGGCGGCAACGGCGGCAGGGGCGGCGGCACGGGAGTGTCGAGGAGATCGGACAAGGCAAGGCGCTCGGCTGGGGAACGGGCCGGGCGCATGCATACAGGTGCAACCGCCCGTGGCGCAGACGGTAGCAGGTTGCCGTGGGCTATTGCGCGGCCTGGATCAGCGCGTCGACATCGAGCAGATGGCCAGCGCGTTCGGCCTTGGTGCGCAGGTACTGCTCGTTCTCGGCGGTGATGTCGCCGGTCACCGGCACGCAGTCGACGACGTCGATGCCGGCATTGCGCAGGCGCTGGGCCTTGGTCGGGTTGTTGCTGAGCAGCTGCACGCGGCTCACGCCCAGGCCCTGCAGCATCGCCACGGCACTGCCGTAGCGGCGCTCATCGGCACCGAAGCCGAGCTGGGCATCGGCGTCGATCGTGTCCAGGCCGTCGTGCTGGTACCCGTAGGCGCGCATCTTCGCGGCGATGCCGGTACCACGGCCTTCCTGGTCCAGGTACAGCAGCACGCCGCCGCCAAGCTCTTTGAGCTTGCGCAGGCCGCGCCGCAGCTGGTCGCCGCAGTCGCACTTGAGCGAGCCGAACAGATCGCCGGTCAGGCAGGAGGAATGCACGCGCACCGGCACCACGGCGGACAGATCCGGGGTGCCCACGATGATCGCGACCTGGTCACGCTGGGCCACGCCGCCGCGGAACACCGCGAATTCGGTCATCCCGACCTCGCGCAGCGGCACCGGCGAGCGGGCCACCAGTTCATACGCATGCGCGGCCTGTTCGGCGCCCTGGCTCAGGTCGCACAGCGAGACCTGCGCGCAGTCGTCGAAGCGGCGGTCATCGGCGGTCAGCAGCACGCCGACCATCGCCGGCAACAGCAGGCCGAGGCGGGCGATCTCCACCGCGCCATCGTCCAGCGCTTCGCCACCGGTCCAGCCCGGCGGCATCGCACCCGGGTCGCGCAGGTAGCTGAGCGAGGGCAGGGCATCGAAGTCGATGCCGGCCAGCGGCACGCGCGCGCCACGTTCGGCACTTACCCCGAGCACGCGGGCGCGGGTGGCGGTGAGGAACAGGTAGTGGCGATCTTCCGCGGCCGCCGCAAAGGCGCTGAAGCTGGTGCGGGTGCTGCTGTCCAGTGCGATGAACGCCAGGCGCTGGCCGTGGCCATCGTCGATCACCACCGGGCGGCCGGCACGCAGTTCGGCCACCGCGCGCTCGCAGCGGATCGCGGCCGGGTCGCCGAACAGGGAAGAAGCAGGGGACATGTCAGGGGCCGTGGGGGACATCGTGGTTTCCACAGTGGGGACGGATCGCGGCGATTCAATCGCACCAAGGGCGCGACGCTGCGTCGCAGTCAGTGCGGATGGTCCTCGGTGGCATAGGGATCGTCCTCGCCGCTCTGCGGTGGGCGCAGCGTATAGCGCTTGTAGGTCCACTGATACTGCGCCGGATCGCGCCGGGCGATGCGCTCGATGCCGGCATTGAGGGCGGTGGCCGCGGTGCGCGGGTCGGGATCGGCCACGGCAGGCGAGGTGGCTTCAATATGCAGGGCGAACTCCATGCCCGGGCCAATCCGCTCGCACCAGCCGTACAGCACGGTCGCGCCGGTGCGCTCGGCCAGCCGGTTGACCAGGGTCATGGTCAGCGCCTCTACCCCGAAGAACGGCGCGAACACGCCGTCGCCGGCCTTGGGCTGCTGGTCGGGCAGGATGCCGGTGGCGCCGCCGTCCTTGAGCACCTTGAACAACTGGCGCACGGCCGGGCCTTCGGCGCGCACCTGCTGCACGTTGTCGCCGCCGCGGACCAGCTGCAGGAAGGCATCGCCCACTTCCTCATCCGGCGCCTTGTAGACGATCGCGATCGGCCCGCGCGAGGCCAGCCACTGGTTGAGCAGCTCCCAGTTGCCGTAATGCGGGGCCGCCACGATCACGCCCTTGC
>DMZT01000024.1 GCA_003484865.1 Stenotrophomonas sp. | reverse complement strand
TGGGCGCAGGATCAGACGGTCGGTCTCCAGCTGGAGGTCGAAAATGCTCATGGCGTCCTCGTGTGTTGCATGCGTGCCGGCATGATCGCAGATGCCGTGATCGGCAGGCCGTGCGGCGCACCCCAAAACGCAGCACGCCGGCAGTGGCCGGCGTGCTGGTGGTGCTTTCGAGCTGCAGGAACTTACTGCCTGTTCGCATCCAGTGCGGCGGTCTGGGTCACCAGCTGGCCATCGATCACCGGCAGGCGATCGCTGCTCGGCTTGTTGTCCATCTTCACGGTCTTCTCGGCGCCGTCGTAACGGTAGGTCACGTTGTAACCGGTGACCGCATTGGTGGTGCCCATCGGGATGCGGTTGCCCGGCTTGCTGGCCATGCGCATGGTGCCGGTGGTGCCGTCTTCATTGCGGTAGGTGACGTTGTAGCCGGTCACGCGGGTCGACTCGGAGGTGGCGGTTTCGGTGTGGCACTGGCGCTCGGTGCGGTTGACCACGCGGCCACCCACATGGCGCTTGTCCACCTGGTTGCCGATCATGCCGCCAGCGACAGCACCAGCGGCCGTGGCGGCCTTGCGGCCATTGCCACCACCGACCTGGTTACCCAGCAGGCCGCCGATCACGGCACCAGCGACGGTACCGCCAACGTTGCCGTCGCGTTCGGGCAGGCGTTCCTGCACCACCACGTCCTGGCAGACTTCATGCGGGGTCTGGGTGCTGGACGTCTCCCGCACCGGCTCGGTGCCGATCACGGTGGCGTACGCCTTTTCCTTCTTGGTCAACGGATCGACCTTGACGATGTCGGCGTATTCCAGCTTGCCCGCCTTGTCTTCAATGGCCAGCTGGTCGGTGCGCGCGCCATCGTCGGCGAGCGGCGTGGTGTCCAGAGTGGGCCGGGTCTGAGCAGCGGTCACCGCATCGGGCGAGGAACTGCCGCCCTTCATGAAGGCAGCGGTGGCGATACCGCCAACCAGCAGCGCACCCGCAGCGACCAACGCAGTAGTAGTTGTACTTTTCATAACCGGCTCCTTGCGGACGATCCGCAACGTTCTTGAGTGAATTCCAGCACGGCCACCCTGAACGGAATCTCCACGGATCGTGAACATCCTGCCGCCCATTCAGGTTCGGTGAGCCTTGAGCTCGTGATAGCGTTTACAGCATCTGCCCAGGAGTGCCTCATGTCGAATCCCATACTGTTGCCGGTGCTGGAATGGGCGCGTCGGCTGCGCTACCCCACCCTGTTCAAGATCACCGCCGCGCTGTTCGCAGTGACGCTGGTGATTCCCGACCCGCTGCCGTTCGTGGATGAAATCCTGTTCGGCCTGGGCACGCTGCTGCTGGCCAACTGGAAGCGACGCGGCGACAAGCTTCCGCCGCCGCTGCCGGCCAAGCGCCGCGCGTGAGGTTGATCGACAGCCACTGCCATCTGGATGCGGGTGAGTTCGATGCGGATCGCCCTGAGGTGATCGCGCGCGCGCGCGCGGCCGGCGTCATGGCCCAGGTCGTTCCCGCCGTCACTGCCGCCAGTTGGCCCGGCCTGCGCGATGCCTGCCGGCTGGCCGATGGTCTGCACCCGGCCTACGGGCTGCACCCGATGTTTCTGGACCAGCACCGCCCCGAACACCTGGAGGCGCTGCGTGCGTGGCTCGAACGCGAGCGCCCCTGCGCGGTTGGGGAATGCGGGTTGGACTTCTTCGTGGAGGGTCTGGACGTGGACGCTCAGCTGCACTACTTCCTGGGCCAGCTGCGGCTGGCACGCGAGTTCGACCTGCCGGTGATCGTACATGCGCGCCGCGCGGTAGATGCGGTGATCGCGGCGATCAAGCAGATCGGCGGGCTGCGCGGCGTGGTGCACAGCTTCTCCGGCAGCCCCGAGCAGGCACGGCAACTGCACCAGCTGGGCTTCCTGATCGGACTGGGCGGCCCGTTGACCTATGACCGCGCCCAGCGCCTGCACCGTCTGGTCGCCAGCATGCCGCTGGCGCAGCTGCTCCTGGAAACCGACGCGCCGGATCAGCCGGATGCGGGGATCCGCGGAGAGCGTAATGAACCGGCACGCTTGCCGGTGATCCTGGCGACGGTGGCGCGGCTGCGCGGGGAGCGGGCCGAAGTGATTGCCGCGCAGACCACGGCCAATGCGCGCACCCTATTCGGGCTTCACGGCTTCTCCTGAAGCGCGCAACGGGTGGAGTGGCCCCGGCCGCATGCCAGACCAGCACAGGACGCTCGCCAGCAATAACGCTCCCGCCGACATGCCGATCGAGATGTGCATGCCATGCATGAACGCATCCGGCGCGCCATCGCCGATCAGGCTGCCAAACAGGGCGACACCCAGCATGCCGCCGACCTGTCGCGCACAGTTGAGTACGCTGGAGGCGATGCCTGCCCGCGACCGGTCGACCGATGCAAGCGTCGCGTTGGTCATGGTCGGCACCACCAAGGCGACCCCGCTTGCCGCCATCAGCATCGGTACGATCAACAGCGCGTAATGGCCCCCGATGCTCACCCGCATCAACAACAGGTAACCCGATCCTGCCAGCGCAAGACCCATGAACATCAGCAACCTGGGACCGAGCCGCGTAATCAGGCGCCCCGCCACCACATTGAGTGCGACCAGAACGAGGGTCATCGGCAGAAAGGCCAGCCCGGTCTGTTGCGGGGACAGATGCTGCTGCATCTGAAAAAACAGACTGAACACGAAAATCAGACCGTAATAGGCGAAATTCACCGCGACGCCTGCCAGCGAGACGATGGAGAACGTGTGATTTCGAAACAGATTCAATGGCAGCATGGGTGAGGTGCTGTGAGCTTCAATCCAGAGGAAGGCGGTGAGGGACATGAGCGC
>DMZT01000378.1 GCA_003484865.1 Stenotrophomonas sp. | reverse complement strand
GCTGCAGTCGTTGGCCACACTCTCCTGCGAAGGCCGCCGCCAGCCCTTCTTCCGCGGTGAACTGCTGGCCCTGCTCAAGCTGATCGATGCCGGCGACCTGCGCGCCGAGGGCCTGACCGGCTCGTGGGCCGGCGCCTTCGGCCACACCCAGTTCATGCCCTCCACCTATGCGCGCATCGCGGTGGATGGCGACGGCGATGGTCGCCGCGATCTGGTCGCCTCCATTCCCGATGCGCTGGCCTCCACCGCCAACTATCTCAAGAAGGCAGGCTGGCGTACCGGGCAGCCGTGGGGCATCGAGGTGAAGATTCCGGCCGGCTTCAACGCTGCCCAAGCCGGCCGTACCCAGCGCAAGCCACTGGCCGACTGGCGCGCGCTGGGCATCGTCCCGGTGGCCGGTGGTGCTCTGGCGCCCGCCGGGCTCCCGGCCGACAGCAACGCCGCGCTGCTGCTCCCGACCGGTGCCAAGGGCCCGGCGTGGCTGGTGTTCCGCAACTACGACGCGATCTACGCCTACAACGCCGCCGAGAGCTACGCCCTGGCGATCGCCACCCTGGCCGATCGCCTGCGGGGTGGTCCGGGTATCGTCGCCGCCTGGCCTACCGACGATCCCGGCATCGGCCGTACCGAACGTCGAGAGCTGCAGACCCTGTTGCTGGCCCGCGGCCACGATATCGGTACGGCCGACGGCATGATCGGTACCGCGACCCGCCGCGCCATCCAGGCCGAGCAGCAGCGCCTGGGCTGGACCCCCGCCGATGGCCGTGCCGGCCAGCGCATTCTCACCGCCCTGCGCGGTGCTCCTCCTTCTTCCACACCGACCATGCCCGCATCCACCGTGTTCACCCTGCCGCCCAATCACGCCCAGTACGTCCAATCCCCGGCGGCGCCCCGCGCGGCCCTGCCCCAGGTGCCCGGGCTCAGCCTGGCCGACATCCAGGGCTTCCCCGCGTGGACGGTCGAGACCCCGTTCGCCACCGCCGCGATCAGCGTGTTCGGCGGCCAGCTCCTGTCCTATGTGCCCAAGGGCGGGCAGGACGTCATGTGGCTCTCGCCGAGCGCCCAGCCGCTGCCGACCCCGATCCGCGGGGGCAGCCCCGTGTGCTGGCCGTACTTCGGCCGCCAGGGGCAGGGCAATGACGTGCCCTCGCATGGCTTCGTCCGCAACGTGCCATGGACGCTGCAGCAGGCCCGTCGCGAGGCCGACGGCACCATGATGCTGACCCTGGCGCCGCCGGTGCTGGAGAACCTGGACCTGCGCCTGCGCATGGAGCTGCGCATCGGCCGGACCCTGGAACAGCGCCTGATCACCGAAAACACCGGCCGCCAGCCGGTCGCCTTCACCCAGGCCCTGCACAACTACTTCCATGTCAGCGATGCGATGCAGGTCAGCGTGGAGGGCCTGGATGGCCTGTCCTACCTGGACAAGTTCGAGAATTACGCGACCCCGCGCCAGCAGCAGGGCGACTGGAACCTGCGCGACCCGCGCGATCCCGGCCGCAGCGACCGCATCTATACGCAGGCCGGCGGCCGCTACGTGCTCAAGGACCCGGGCCTGAAGCGCCGCATCGAGATCACGACCACCGGCAGCCGCTCGCTGGTCGCCTGGAACCCGGGCGAGGCCGGCGCCAGCAAGATGGCCGATGTCGGGGCCGGCTGGCGCAACTATGTGTGCCTGGAAGCGGCCAATGCCGGCCCGGATGTGGTGACCCTGGCACCGGGTGCGCAGCACGTGCTGCAGCAGACGCTGGCGGTTCGCCCGCTATGAGTACGGTTCCGTCCCCGGCCCGGCCGGACGAGACGGCCGAGGATCCTTATCGCGCGCCCAGCACCGCCCTGCACGAGGCCATGATCGACGCCCAGATCGATGCGGCCGTGGCGGTGCATGACCGCCATCCGCTGCTGGCGAAGGCGGTGGGCGACAACTTCGCGTTGTATGCCCGTCGCTGGCATCTCGATGAGGCCGGTGGCCGCTGGCCGCGCCCGTGGCACTGGCCGGCCGTCCTGTTTGGCTTCCACTGGCTCATGTACCGGCGTATGTACCTGGTGGCATTCGCGGTGCTCATGGCCGATTTCGCCATTGGCATGGCGATGGTCCTGCTGGACCTGGCGGTGGGCGGCGTCGTGTTATCGCTGGGTGTGCGGCTCTCGCTGGGCATCTTCGGCAATGCGCTGTACCGCTGGCATTGCCGCCGCATGGTGGCGCGGGCGCAGGCCCGTTTTACCGGGCAGCCGGAGCGGATCAACGCCGAACTAGTACGCCGCGGGGGTACCAGCTGGCTTGCCCTGGGCCTGGGCCTGGCACTGTTCGTCGTACTGCGTATCTTCGAAGGCGCGTGAGGCGTCAGCGGGCGACCGGACGCGGTCGCAGTGCTGCCAGGCAGATGCCGCCGGCGACCAACCCCCAGAACGCCGAGCCGATCCCGGCCAGCGACAGGCCCGAGGCGGTGACCAGGAAGGTCACCAGCGCCGCTTCGCGATCGGCCTCCTCACGCAGGGCCGTCGCCAGGCTGTTGGCGATGGTGCCCAACAGTGCGATGCCGGCCACGCAGGCCACCAGTTCCTTGGGGAAGGCGGCGAACACGGCCGCCACCGTCGCCCCGAACAGGCCCACCACGATATAGAAGGCGCCCGCGGCCACCGCGGCGGTATAACGGCGGGCCGGATCCTCGTGTGCCTCACGGCCCATGCAGATCGCGGCGGTGATCGCGGCCAGGTTGAGCCCATAGGCGCCAAACGGGGCGAGCAGCGTGTTGACCACCCCGATCCAGCCGATCACCGGCGATACCGGGGTGTCGTAGCCGGAGGCACGGATCACCGCTACGCCCGGGATGTTCTGCGAGGCCATGGTGACCACGAACAGGGGCAGGGCGATGCCGAACACCGCCGACCACGACAGCGTTGGCCAGGTGAATACCGGCGTGGCCAGTTCCAGCCGCACGTCCTGCATATGAAGCAGGCCCTGACCTGCGGCGACCAGGACACCGACAACCAGCGTGGCGATCACCGCATAGCGCGGGAACAGCCGTCGCCCGATCAGCCAGGTGGCGAACATCGCCAGTGCCATGCCCAGCTGAGTGCCCATGGAGACGAACACATCCAGACCGAAGCGCAGCAGTACGCCAGCAAGCATGCCAGCGGCCAGCGCCATCGGCACACGCTTCATCAGCTTCGCGAAGATCCCCGAGAAGCCGGCGAGCATGCCCAGCACCGCGGCAAGGACGAACGCACCGATCGCATCGCTGTAGCCGACCGCGCCCGCACCCACCACGAGCATGGCCGCACCCGGCGTGGACCATGCAGTGACGACCGGCATCCGATAGCGCAGTGACAGACCAATACACGTCACGCCCATGCCAAGGCCCAACGCCCACATCCACGAGGCGATCTGCGCCTGGTCGGCGCCTACCGCGCGTGCGGCCTGGAACACGATCACCGCCGAACTGGCGAAGCCCACCAATACCGTAATGAAGCCCGCCATCACCGCAGGCAGGGAGAGATCGCGCCACAACGAACGTTTGCCTACCGCGGACATCGCATGCATTCCTGATGACAAGAGATGCATTGTTAGCAAGCCAGCGGCAGCACGCGCAACGCGCGTGCTGCCGCGCTTGTTGATGAGCAGCATGGATGGATGACGCGTTGATGAAAAAGATCGACGAAAACCCTTGACGAATTTTCAGAAGTCTTTAGTATTCGCTCCCTCGCTGCGACGCGGTCTTCACCCCGGTGAACACCCACCCGCAGCGACGGCAACAAGCTTCGAAAGAAGGTGTTGACGGAAACGAAAAGCCTGACATAATAG
>DMZT01000030.1:1034-2811 GCA_003484865.1 Stenotrophomonas sp. | reverse complement strand
TGGGCGCTATCCAGGCACGGGGCCCGAGGGATAATGAGTCACTTCCATGGAGATGCCCGATGTCCCCAACCACCGATCTGCAGCAGCCTCGCCTCGGCTGTGGTGCCGTCATCCAGCGCGCCGACGGCGCGATCCTGCTGGTCCAGCGCGGGCGTCCGCCTGAGCAGGGGCATTGGGGGTTGCCGGGGGGCAAGGTCGATTGGATGGAAACCGTCGAACACGCGGTGATCCGTGAGGTGGAGGAAGAAACCGCACTTCAGGTGACGGTGGAGCGTCTGTTGTGCGTGGTCGATCATTTCGAGCCGGCGCTTGGCCAGCACTGGGTCGCCCCGGTGTATCTGGTGCGGGCGCAGGACACCACGATCGCGTCCGTGCAGGAGCCCGAGGCTCTGCTCGGGCTGGGGTGGTTCACCGCGGATGCACTGCCCGCGCCGCTGACGCTCTCTACGCGCAAGGCCCTGGAACACCTCTCGATCGCGCACTGAGTCCTCGCGCGCAGGGCGCTCAGCGTCGTGCCGCCGCCCCATCGCCGCGCGCCACGGCCTCCACTTCAGCCAGGCTGGTGACAGCGCAGTCGCCCGGCGTGGACATCGCCAGCGCGCCATGCGCGGCGCCCAGCTCCACCGCTGCCTGCTCGCCCTTGCCGCTGAGCAGGGCATGCACCACGCCGGCCACGAAGGCGTCGCCACCGCCGACACGGTCGAGCAGGTCTACTTCGCGTGCGGCGGAGACATACAGTTGCGACCGGGTGCGCAGCGCACCGGCCCAGCCGTGGCGGGCGGCGTTGGCGGCGTCGCGCAGCGTGAACGCCACCGCCTGCAGCGCCGGGAACTGCGTCATCGCGCGCACGGCGGCCGCCTCGGCCGGACCGACATCCATCGGTGTGTGGCGGCGACCGAGATCGCTCAGGTCCATGCCCAGGCATGCGGCGAACGAATACTCATCGCCGATCAACAGGTCGCACTCGGCCGCGATGGCGCAGTTGGCGTGACGCGCGGCATCCGGGTCGGGATGGCTGTTCCAGAGGCTGGCGCGGTAGTTGAGATCGTAGGAGACCGCCACGCCGTGCCGGCGCGCGGCCCGCACCGCGGTGATCGCGGTCTGCGCGCTGTGCTCGGACAGCGCGGCGAAGATCCCCCCGGTGTGCAGCCAGCGCACGCCGTGCTGCCCGAACAGCGCATCCCAGTCGAACGCCGCCGGCTGCAGCTGCGAGGCCGCCGAGTACGCGCGATCGGACATACCCAGCGGCGCACGCACCCCGAAGCCGCGCTCGGTGAAGTTCAGGCCCATCCGGGTGTTGCGGCCGATGCCATCGTAGTCGCGCCACACAATCTGGCTGGCATCCACCCCGCCGGCCTGGATCAGCTGCTGGGCGAGCAGGCCGAGCTCGTTGCGCGGCAGGGCGGTGAGCACCCCGGTGCGATGGGCGAAGGTGCTGCACAGGCCGCGGGCGACGTTGTACTCGCCGCCGCCTTCCCACACGGTGAACTGGCGCGCGCTGCGGATCCGGCCTTCGCCGGGATCGAAGCGCAGCATCACCTCGCCCAGCGCCAGTGCGTCCCAGCGCTGGCCGTTGTCGGCCGCAACCTGGAAGGTCTGGGCACTCATCGCGCCGGGCAGCCGAGCAGCGCCAGATCGATGCCCTCGGCCATGCGCCGGTAGCCCTCGTCGTTGGGATGCAGGTGGTCGCGGGTGATGTCCTCGGGCAGGTTCTCCGGGTGGGACGGATCGCGCAGGATCTGGTCGAAGTCGATCAGGCCATCGAAGCCGCTGCGGC
>DMZT01000030.1:418-867 GCA_003484865.1 Stenotrophomonas sp. | reverse complement strand
GCCATCGAAGCCGCTGCGGCCGCCGCGCATCCAGGCGTTGAGCGTGGTGCGGGTGGCGGCCGCGATCGGCTCGTAGCGGTCCGAACCACCGAACGGCGTGATCGTGGCGGCAATCGGGCGGATGCCGTTGCTGTGCAGGCGTTCGGCGATCTGCCGGTAGCCCAGCACCATGTCCTCGGCGTTGCGGCCGGCCACGGGTGGGGTGCCGCCGTCGTGGCGGATGTCGTTGATGCCTTCGAACAGGATCACGCGGTCCACGTTCGGCAGTGCGATCACGTCGCGGTCCAGCCGCGCCAGCGCGCTGTGGCTGCGGCCGTGATCCATCACCTTGTTGCCGCTGATGCCGGCGTTGACCACCACGACCTGGTCCGGGCACGCCTGCTGCAGACGGGCCGACAGCAGCGCCGGCCAGTCGCCGTTGCTGCCGCGGGTGGCGGTGGCGCCTTCGG
>DMZT01000030.1:0-263 GCA_003484865.1 Stenotrophomonas sp. | reverse complement strand
GGTGGCGGTGGCGCCTTCGGTGATCGAGTCGCCCAGGGCGACCACCACCACCGGCTTGCTGGCGCGTTCGGCGAGCACGGCGGAGACCACGTTCTGGCGGTAGGCGAGTTTGACCGCGTCGCCGACCGCAGCAGCGCGACCCTCGGCGATGCGCATCGCGGTGCGGCGCACGGCCGGGCGGGTAGCCTCGGGGAAATACAGGGTGAGCGAGACGTCGGCCAGCGCCGGCGCGGTGATCGCGACCGGGTCGCTGAGCAGCGCAG
>DMZT01000170.1 GCA_003484865.1 Stenotrophomonas sp. | reverse complement strand
CCGCCGCGCCGTCGCTTCCTGCAGGCGCTGGCGGCCGCCGGTGTTGCCGCCGCGCTGCCGCTCGATGCCCTGGCGCAGGCCTGTGGTACGCCGTGGCGTGAGTGGCGGGCGTTCGTCGATCGGCATATCGAGGCCGATGGCCGCGTGGTCGACCATCTCAATACCGATCTGCGCAGTACGTCCGAATCGCAGTCCTACGGACTGTTCTTCGCACTGGTGGACAACGATCCGATCCTGTTCGATCGGATCCTGGCCTGGACCCGCCGCCACCTCTGCCGAGGCCGCGCGGATCTCAATCTGCCGGCATGGCTGTGGGGCCGGGCCGCTGATGGCCAGTTCCGCGTGCTCGACAACAACACCGCCTCCGATGGTGAGGTGTGGATCGCCTACGCGTTGCTTGAAGCCGGCCGCTTGTGGAAGCGCCCCGGCCTGGTCGAGGCCGGCCGGCAGACGCTGGCGCTGATGCGCACGGCCGAAGTCGTCGAGCTGCCCGGCTTCGGACCGATGCTGCTGCCGGGCAACCGCGGCTTCGTGCAGGCCGACCGCTGGACGCTCAACCCCAGTTACCTGCCGCTGTTCGTCCTGCGCCGCTTCGCCGCCGTCGATGCACGCGGTCCGTGGGCGCGGCTGGCCGAGCGCAGCGTGGCGATGGTGCGCGCCAGTGCACCGGTCGGCTTCGCGCCGGACTGGATCGCCTGGAACGGCAAGGCCTTCGTGGTCGACCCGGCCAAGGGCGCGACCGGCAGCTACGATGCCATCCGCTGCTATCTCTGGGCGGGCATGACCGACCCGGCCGATCCGCTGCGACGCACCCTGCTCGATGGCCTGTCCGGCCCGGCATCGCTGCTGCGCGCGCAGGCCGGCTTCGCCGAGAAAATCGAGACGCGTCGTGGCGTTGGCACCGGCGCACCGTCGCCGGGCTTTGCCGCAGCGCTGCTGCCGTATCTCAGTGCCCTCGGCCAGCCCGCGCTGGCCAAGGTGCAGCTGGCGCGGATTCCCGCGGCCGGCACCCTCAACTATTACGATCGTGCCCTGGTGCTGTTCGGCAAGGGCTGGATGGATCGCCGCTACCGTTTTTCTGCCGATGGGCGACTGCTGCCCGCGTGGAGTTCGCCATGTTCCGCAAGACCCTGACACCCCTTTGCCTGGTCGGCCTGTGCGTGTTGACCGTGCCGGCCTTTGCGCAGAACGCGTCATCGACGCAGCAACTGGTCAGCCAGGGCAACTACTGGCAGGACCAGGGCCGCGAGGACCTGGCGGCCGATGCGTGGCGCAAGCTGCTGGCGACCGATCCCAACCAGGCCGATGCGCTGCTCGGCCTGGGCCTGATCGACCTCAACCAGGGCCGCCGTGCCGAAGCGCAGAAGCGTCTGCAGCAGCTGCAGGCACGTCATCCCTCCTCGGCGCAGACCACGCGCCTGCGCATGGCGCTCGGCGGCGGTGGAGGTGGCAACCAGCTGCAGACCGCCCGTCGCGCGGCGGCAGCCGGTCGCTATGTCGAAGCGGTGCGCGCCTATGACGAAGCGTTCGGTGCCGGCGGCCCGCCCAATGATCTGGCGCTGGAGTACTACCAGGTGCTCGCCGGTACGCCCGAAGGCTGGACGCGTGCCCGCGACGGCCTGCGCCGTATCGCCACCGGCAACAACAACCCGGCCAAGCTCGCGCTGGCCCAGGTGCTGACCTATCGCGAGCCGACCCGGCGCGAAGGTATCGCCCAGCTGCGCGCACTGAGCCAGGCCAACGATACCGCCGGCCCTGCGCGCGCGGCCTGGCGCCAGGCGTTGCTGTGGCTCAACGCCACCAACGCCGATGCGCCGCTGTACCAGGCCTTCCTGGAGGTGGTGCCGAACGATCGCGAGGTGGCCGCCAAGCAGGCGCAGCTGCGTGAGCAGGCCATCGCCAACCGTCCCGCGCCGCAGGACCCGAACCAGCGCCTGCTCGGCGAGGGCTTCCGCGCGTTGGACAGCAACAACCTGCCCCAGGCCGAAGCCCGCTTCGCGCAGGTGCTGCGCGCGCGGCCGCGTGATGCCGAGGCGCTCGGCGGGCTGGGCTCGGTGCGCCTGCGCCAGGAGCGCTTTGGTGAAGCCAATGAACTGCTGCGCCCGGCCGCCGCGATCAACGGCAAGTGGCGCAGTGCCGCCGATGCCGCGCGCTACTGGCTGACCCTGCAGGAGGTGCGTCGCCAGCCCAGCGGCGATGCCATCACCCGCGTGCAGCAGGTCATCGCGCTGCAGCCCAAGGAGCCCGCCGGCTACGTCGCGCTGGCCGACCTGCAGAGCGGCAGTGATCCGGTCGCGGCCGAACGCAGCTACCGCAAGGCACTGGAACTGGAGGCCGGCAACGCCGGTGCGCTGCAGGGCCTGGTCGGTCTGCTGGGTCGCCTGGGCCGCGCCGATGAAGCGGCCGCGTTGTTCGACCGGCTGACCCCGGCCCAGCAGGAAAGCGCCGGTGGCCAGTCCGTCCTGCGTGCCAACCTGGCCCGCGCCCGCGCACAGCAGGCGCTGGCCGAGGGCAGCATCGAGATGGCGCAGATCGAATTGGAAGATGCGCTGCTGGTACAGCCGCGCGATCCGTGGCTGCGGCTGGAACTGGCGCGCCTGTACAAGCGTGCCGGCCGCCCCGACCAGGCCAACGGCGTGATCGAGGGGCTGCGCGCGCTGGATGACAGCTCGGCGACCTCGTTGTATGCCCAGGCGCTGTTCGCCCAGGAAAACAGTGACTGGCCGCGCGCGTATGCGTTGCTCGAACGCATTCCCACCGCCTCGCGTGATTCGGAAATGACCGCGCTGCACGACACCGCGTGGGTGCAGGTGCAGGCCGCCCAGGCGCGCTCACTCATGCAGCGCCAGCGCAGCGGCGAAGCGCAGTTGCTGCTGGCCCGCGCCGAAGCTGCACTCGGCGACCGGGTCAAGAATCCGTCCATCGTGGCCGCGTTGGCCGGTGCCTACGCCGACATCGGCAGCCAGCAGCGCGCCCTCGTGCTCGCGCAGCGCCTGATTGAAGGCGGTTCGCCCAGCGTCGACAACCGTCTGGAATATGCCTCGGTGCTGCTGCGCGCCGGTCGCGACGGCGAAGTCGCCGCGATCCTGCGCCAGCTCGCCGACGTGCCGCTCTCGGCGAGCCAGCAGACCCGTTTGAACGATCTGCGCAGCGGCTACGTGTTGCGCCAGGTCGATGCGCTGCGCGAACTCGGCAATCTTGAAGGCGCGTACGCGGTGTTGGCCCCGGCGCTGGCCGAGCGCCCGCAGGATCCGCGCAACATCGCTGCGCTGGCACGCCTGTATGCCGCTGCGGGCGACAACGGCCAGGCCCTGGCGCTGTATCAGCAGCAGTTGCAGCTGGCCCCGGGCGATCTGGATGCGATGGTCGCCGCCGCCGGCAGTGCTGCGGCGATGCGCGACATGGATCTGGCCGAACAGTATCTGGAGCGCGCGCTGAAGCAGGCGCCGGAATCGCCGGATGTGTTGGCGGCCGCAGGCCGTGTGTACCG
This sequence comes from Stenotrophomonas sp., assembly GCA_003484865.1. Taxonomy (GTDB): domain Bacteria; phylum Pseudomonadota; class Gammaproteobacteria; order Xanthomonadales; family Xanthomonadaceae; genus Stenotrophomonas. Next base: position 353 of record DMZT01000170.1, on the reverse strand, counting down.
CGCCGCCGGCAAGAACCGCCGCGCTGAAAGCTACTTCCGCGCGTCGCTGGCGGCTGCCGCGAAGGGCAGTGGCCAGCTCGACAACGGCTACCCGCAGGCGAGCACGGCGATGCTGGCAAGCGGTGGCAGCTTCAATCCGTTCGCCGGCCTCAACCGTGGCGGTGGCACCCGTACCGCAGCGCTGCGCGATGGGGGGCTGCCATTGCCGGCGGCGACCGCCCGTCTGGCCGCCGAACCGCTGCCGATGGACGCCGGTCCGTCGATGGGCCTGAGCCTGGGCCCGGCGAGCGTCACCCCGGTGATCGATGCCGATGGTCTGCCGGAACCGGTCAGGGCCACGGCCGCGGCCAGTG
>DMZT01000171.1 GCA_003484865.1 Stenotrophomonas sp. | reverse complement strand
TGCGCCAGATCCTGCTCAACCTGCTCGGCAACGCGCTGAAGTTCACCGCATGGGGAACGGTACGGCTGGAGGCGCACGGCGTAAGCGATGGCCAAGGGGTCGTGCTGCGGGTGTGCGATACCGGGCCGGGCATGACGCCGGCGCAGTGCCAGCGCCTGTTCCAGCGTTTCGAACAGGCCGATGGCGCGCGGACCGCGGCCCGTTACGGCGGCAGTGGGCTGGGATTGTCGATCTCACGCGATCTGGCGGTGGCCATGGGCGGCGATATCACCGTGACCAGCGTTCCCGGCCAGGGCACCTGTTTCCAGGTGGCGCTGCCATTGCCGCGCGGTGAGCTCCCCACCGCCATCGTGGCATCGTGTGCGCCGCCGGGACCGGCTGCGGCCGGCGCACTGCGGGTGCTGGTGGTCTGTCCGTCAGCGGTCGTTGCCGAAGTGCTGCTGGCCATGCTGGCCTCTCTGGGCCATCTGCCCGTGCACTTTTCTGGCGCGGATGCATTGCCGCCCACCGCCGCGGACGGCGCGGGTTGGGACGTCATCGTGGTCGATCCAGCCCTTTGGATCGATGGCGAACGCGTGGGGGCACGCCTGTCGCGGAGGTGGCCGGGGGTGCCACGGGTTGCGCTGTCTGCGCGCGCGGATGCCGTTGCGCAGCGCGAGGCGATCGCGGCCGGCTTCGAGCTGTTCCTGCGCCTGCCGGTGAGCCGGGCGGCGTTGGGCGATGGGCTGGCCAGATGCCGGCGCAGCGCATGAGCGGCCTACCGCACCCATGGCGCCGGTGCGGACGGTGGGGGCTGCTGTTCTGGCTGCTGCAGGCGTTTCCGGTGCTGGCGCTGTCCAGCCATGGCATACGGATGACGACAGTCGACGGATTGCCGTCCAACGTGGTGCATCAGATCGTGGAGGACCGCAAGGGCTATCTCTGGTTCGCGACCGGCGACGGCCTGGCGCGCTATGACGGCAGCGGGTTCCGGATCTGGCGGATGGAACACGGTCTGGCCGACAACGTGGTGCGCAGCCTGGCCCTCGATGGCCGTGACCAGCTATGGATCGGCACCGGCAACGGTTATCTGCAGCGTCTTTCGTCGGACCGCCAACAGTTCGCCCGGTGGGCGGGGCCGCCGGCACCCACCGTGGCGGCCAGCCCGATTCTGGCGATCCAGCCCATGGACGATGGCAGCGTCTGGTTTGGTACCCGCGATGCCGGTCTGTTCCGGCTCGACCGCGATCACCTCCTGCGTCAGCACCTGCCGGCCGCTGGCGGTGGTGGTTTGCCGTCGGCACGGGTGGAGCGGCTCGTGTCCGATCCGCACGGCGGCCTGTGGATCGGCAGTGCCGCCGGGCTGGCGAGATGGCAGCACGATCGGTTCCAGACGCCTGCGATGCTGGGGGCTTCCACGCGGCCGGTGACCGCGCTCGGCCTGGATTCGCAGGGGCGGTTGCATTCCAGCACGGCCGAGGGGTCGCGGGTGCGGCAGCTGCCGTCCTTGCAACCCGTTGCCGGGCACCGCACACCGGCCCGTTGGCTCGGGGCGGCGTGGCGCGGCGGGGACTGGTTCGGCGATGGCGACCAGGTGTGGTGGCAGGATCAGCACGGCCGGAACCACCACGCACTCCAACTGCCCCGGCCGCACGGGCGCGATGTGTCGCGCATCGGGCGGGTGTTCGAGGACCGGCAGGGGCGGGTCTGGTTGTCGGGAAGTCGCCAGGGCGTGTGGCGACTCGGCGCCCAGTGGCGGCACCTGGAGCGTTTTGCCGCACCGGCGGGACCCATCTCCGCTGCGGCAGGCAGCCTGGCCCCGACGGCAGATGGCCACGCATGGTGGGCACGCGGCGGCACACTCGCCCGTCTCTCGCCGGAGCAGGGCTTCTCCCACACGCGGTGGTCCTATGCAAAGGATCCAGCCCGTGCCGATCGCCACGTGGTGGTTGAAGATCCGCAGGGCGTGGTGTGGGTCTTCGCGGCGCCGTGGCTGACCCGGTTCGATCCGTCGCGCCGGCGTCGGCAGCGCTGGCAGGTGGGGTCGGCCGGTGTGTCGTCGGGGACGTCGACGCAGGCCGCATTGCTGGCCTGTGGCGATCGGGTGTGGCTCGCCGGCAATGGCCGCGTGGAGCAGCGTTCGGGCGATGGCAGGGTCCTGGCCAGTGCTGCCTACGAGGCGGCGGGCCTGCGTCCGGGCGTAGCGGGGTTCGCGCTTCAGTGCAGCCCCGGCGGAGAGGTATGGCTGGGGGATGGCGAGGGTCTTAAACAGTGGCACGTGGCGGCCAGCCGCTTTCTCCCGGTGCCGGGCAGCGGGCGGCGGGAGATCGGCGCGCTGCATCTGGGCACCGATGGGTGGCTCTGGGCGGCCGATGCGGAAGGATGGTCGGCCTACCAGCATGTGCCTGGCCGCCCGCCTCACAGCCGGCGGGTTGACGCGGGGCAGGGAATACCAGCCGCATTGCCACGCGGATTGACCGGCGCCCAGGATGGTGCGCTATGGGCCACTACGGCGCGCGGGGTGGTGCGTCTGGCCCCGGATCGCGGCAGTGCGCGGCTGTACACCGCCGATGATGGCCTGCCGATGATCGTGTTCGATAACGGACTGGTTGCTGCCGGAGCGCATCTGCTCGCCATGGAGGCCAAAGGCGACGTGCTCGTATTGCATCCGGCGGGCATGGTCGACGCCACGACACCGGCCTCGCTGGTGATCGACCAGGTGAAGGTGCGCCGACAGCGGCGCTGGGTCGAGCTGCCTTCCACCGATCCGCTGCAGCTCAACGCCGATGATCGCGACATCCAGTTGTCGGCGCGCCTGCTGAGCGGCCGACCCGATGGGGTGACGGGGTATCGATTCCGGCTGCGGGGCGAAGACCCCGAATGGGTCCGCGCCGGGCGACGCGGCACGCGCGGCTTCCCCCGTCTGCCGGCCGGTGAGCATGTACTGGAATTCCAGGCACGTGACGTGGATGGGCAATGGTCGGCCCTGCAGCAGGTGCACCTGCATGTGGCCTACAACGGGTGGGCGCATCCCGGGGCGTGGGTGTTGCTGTGGCTGCTCGCCGCCAGTGCGGGCACGTTGCTGGTGTGGGCGCTGAGGCAGCGG
>DMZT01000173.1 GCA_003484865.1 Stenotrophomonas sp. | reverse complement strand
CGATCGCCGCGTTCGTCCGCCGCCGCCATGGCCGCGTGCTGGGCTGGCCGCGCAGCACGCTGCTGGCCTATCGCCTGAGCCGCGCCGCCTGCTGGCTCCTGCTGCTGGTGCCTGCCGCCGCGATGGCCGTGATGGCCTGGGCGTCTGCCGATTTCGCGCGCCTGGATGATCGTCTGGATCCGGCGGTGATCGGGCTGGGCATCGCCACGGTGATCGCGATCATCGGCGGAATCGGCGCAACGGCCTGGAACCTGGTGCAGACGGTCCGCGCTGGACGCGGCTGGCTGGCGCGCCTGTGGGCCGCGCTGCTGCTGCTGTCGGCCTGCGTGCTCGCTTACGCCCTGGTCCTGATGGGCCTGGCCGACTTCGCTCTCAACTACTGACCCATGGCCCCGCCGTGGGGCTGGAGACATCCTGTGAAACTGACCCTGCAGATCGACTCGCTTGCGTTGCTGGCCCCGTTCCGGATCAGCGGTTACGTGTTCGAAAACGCGCCGGTGCTGCGCGTGGAACTGGAAGAGGACGGCCATCGCGGCCGTGGCGAAGCCAGCGGCGTGTACTACTTCAATGACACGCCCGAGCAGATGCTGGCCACGCTGGAACTGCTGCGTGCGCGGATCGAAGCCGGCATCACCCGCGCCGAACTGCAGCAGCTGCTGCCCCGCGGCGGTGCGCGCAACGCGCTGGACTGCGCGCTATGGGATCTGGAAGCAAGCCGCACCGGCAAGCATGCCTGGGCGCTGGCCGGACTCTCACAGACCCGGCCGCTGCTGACCACCTGGACGCTGGGCGCCGATGACCCGGCGACGATGCAGTCGATCGCCACCGGACGCTATGCGCCGGCCAAGGCACTCAAGCTCAAGCTCAGCGGTGACCTGGATATCGACATCGAGCGCGTGCGCGCGGTGCGCAAGGTGCGCCCGGAGGTGTGGATGGGCGTGGACGCCAACCAGGGCTACAGCGTGGATGTGCTCGATGCGCTGATTCCGGTGCTGCTGGAGAACGACATCAAGCTGCTGGAACAGCCGCTGCCGCGCGGTCGCGAAGCCGAGCTCAAGGGCTTTGCGCGGCCGCTGCCGTTCGCCGCCGACGAAAGCGTGCAGGACGCTTCAGAGATCGAAGCGCTGGCAGGCCTGTTCGACGTCATCAACATCAAGCTCGACAAGGCCGGCGGCCTCACCGAAAGCCTGGCGATGGTCGGCAAGGCGCGCTCGCTGGGCATGCAGGTGATGGTCGGCAACATGATCGGCAGCAGCTGGGCGATGGGCCCGGCCTTCATCGTGGGCCAGCATTGCGACGTGGTGGATCTGGATGGCCCGCTGTTCCTGCGCGACGATCGCGTGCCGGGCCTGCGTTACGACGAGGGCCTGGTGCATTGCCAAGATGCCGTGTGGGGCAAGGGAGTGCAGGCATGAGTCTCTGGCGCCCCCTGATCTGCGGCCTGCTGCTGGCCTCCACCGCCGCGTTCTCGCCGCTGCATGCGCAGGCACCCACGCCCGTCGCGACACCCGCCGCACCGGTGGCTGCCGAGACGCCGGACACCCTCACGCCCGCACCGGCCGCCACCGGCACGCTGGATGCGGCCCGTGTCGATACGTTCCTGGATGGCCTGGTGCCTTATCTGATGGCGCAGGGCGATCTCGCCGGCGCCGTGGTCACCGTGGTCGAGAACGGCAAGGTCGTCACCGAGCGCGGCTTTGGTTTCTCCGATGTTGAAAAGCGCACGCCGGTGGATCCCAAGACCACCCTGTTCCGCCCGGGCTCGATCTCCAAGCTGTTCGTCTGGACCGCGGTGATGCAGCTGGTGGAACAGGGCAAGCTGGACCTGGACACCGACATCAACACCTACCTGGACATCAAGGTCCCGGCCAAGGGTGAGCCGATCACGCTGCGCCAGATCATGACCCACACCAGCGGTCTGGAAGAGCGCATGCGCTACCTGATCGTGCTCGGCCCGGACCATCCGGCCAACCGCGACAACTACCTCAAGGAATGGGTGCCCAACCAGATCTCCGCACCGGGCACCACGCCGGCGTATTCCAACTACGCCACCGGCATCGCCTCGTACATCGTCGAGCGGGTCAGCGGCCAGCGCTTCGAGGACTACGCCAGGCAGCACATCCTGCAGCCGCTGGACATGCAGTACGCCAGCTTCGAACAGAAGCTGCCGGCCGAGCTGCTGCCGCACGCCGCCAAGGGCTATCTGCTGGGCTCGGGCAAAAGCTACCCGGCCGAGAAGAACACCGCGCCGGGCGTGGGCGGTCTGTATGCCTCCGGCTCGGCGATGGCACGTTTCATGATGGCCACGCTCAATCATGGTGAGCTCGACGGCCAGCGCATCATGCGCGCCGAGACCAACGCACAGATGCTGACCCCGCAGCCGGCGATCCTGCCGCACCTGCCGCGCATGGCCCTGGGCTGGATGGCCTCGGACACCGGGGGCTACGACACGCGCTCGCACGGCGGCACGATGCTGTTCTTCTACTCGTGGCTGTGGATGATCCCGGAACGCAACATCGGCGTCTTCGTTTCCACCAACAGCGTGGGGCGTGATGCGGCCGGTTCTGCCCTGCGCGCCCAGGTGTGGGAGCGCTTCGTCGAGAATTTCCTGCCGACCCTGCCGATCGAACGCGCCGGCCCGGGCGTCGATGCTGCGATGGCGCGCGAGCACGCCGCTGCGCTGGCCGGGACGAGCTGGCAGAGCACGCGCCGCTCGGACAGTTCCTATCTGCGCATGCTGACGCTGTTCGCACCGATCCGTGTGCACCCGCAGGATGACGGCACCATCACCGTGGATGGCCAGAAGGGCCTCAACGGCCAGCTGCTGCGCTGGCGCGAGGTGTCGCCGTGGTTGTGGCAGCAGGAAAACGGCCGCGGCCTGTTGGAAGTGAAGGTCAAGGACGGCCGGCCGGTGTACTTCTCCGGTGGCCCGTTCGCCTCGGTGTTCGGCTTTGAACCGATCCCGGGCTGGCGTTCGCCGGCGTGGCTGCGCCCGGCGCTGTTCGTCGCGCTGGGGTTGCTGACGCTGTCGGCCGTGCTGCGCACCGGGGGCGTGTTCGTGCGCCGCTACTACCGTGTCGGCGCGCCGGCAGAACGCCGCGGCCTGCGCTGGCTGCAGACGCTGTCGATCACCACGCAGCTGGGCACCGTCGTCGCCTGGGCGCTGTATGTGAAATCGATCGCTGGCCCGGGCGCGATCTCGTCGTACACCAACGGCCCATTGATCCTGGTGCAGGCGCTGTCGTGGCTGAGCGTGTTCGCCGCCGTGGCCCTGGTGTGGGTGGCGTTCCGTGCGCCGGCCAGCTGGCCGCGCGTGCGCCGCCATGGTGCCTGGGTCGTCGCACTGGCAGGCCTGGTGGTGGCGTTCGTCGCCATTACCCAGCGCCTGATCAGCACCGGTCTGCAGCTCTGACCTACGGACGCCCTGCCCGATGACCCTCGATGCACCGCGCAAGGCCTGGTTCGGGCAACCGCCAGGCCTGACCATCCTGTTCCTCACCGAGATGTGGGAGAAGTTCTCCTATTACGGCATGCGGGCGCTGCTGGTCTATTACATGACCAAGCAGCTGCTGTTCTCGCAGGAACAGGCCTCGATGGTCTACGGCCTGTACACGGCGCTGGCCTACCTCAGCCCGGTGTTCGGCGGCATGCTCGCCGATCGCTGGCTGGGCAAGCGGCGGGCCGTGATCCTGGGCGGCGCGATCATGGCGTTCGGCCACTTCCTGATGGCCTTCGATGCACTGCTGTATCCGGCATTGCTGGCGATCGTGCTCGGCAACGGGCTGTTCCTGCCGACCTTGCCGGGACAGGTCGGCGATCTGTACCAGCGCGATGATCCGCGCCGTGGCTCGGCGTTCAATGTGTACTACGTGGGCATCAACCTCGGTGCGTTTCTCGCCCCGCTGATCTGCGGCACGCTGGGTGAGGTGTATGGCTGGCACGTTGGCTTCTCCGCGGCCGGCATCGGCATGCTGCTCGGCCTGGTGATCTACATCACCGGCCGCCGCCATCTGCCGCCGGATCCGCCGCGCAGCGAGCGCGCCACGCTGCCCTTCTCCGCCCTGTGGCAGCCAGCCTACCGCCCGCTGCTGCAGGTGATGGCGATGATTGCCGGCTTGATCGTGGTGTTCCGCCTGGCCTACGAGCAGATCGGCAACACCATCGCGATCTGGCTCGATACCGGCGTGGACCGCGTGCTCACCGCCGATTTCACCCTGCCGATGACCTGGTTCTTCTCGCTCAATCCGCTGCTGGTGTTCCTGATCACGCCGATGCTGGTGCAGCACTGGACCCGCCAGGCCCGCAACGGCCGCGAGCCGGCCGCACTGACCAAGATGGCGATCGGTGCTGCGGTGGTCGGCCTGTCCTTTGCCCTGGTGGCGATGCTGGGCGGTGAACCGTCGGCCAAGGTGGGCTGGCTGTGGGCCGTCCTGTTCTTTGCGATCTTCACCTTCGGCGAGCTCTTCATCCTGCCGGTGGGACTGGGCCTGTTCGCACGGCTGGCGCCGGTCGGTTTTGGTGCCACGATCATCGCGTTCTGGTTCCTGGCCTCGTTCGGCGGCAATCTGCTGGCCGGCGCGGTCGGCACGCTGTGGTCAACGCTCTCCAGTGCCGTCTTCTTCTCGCTGATGGCCGGCACCTGCATGCTGGTTGCGGTGCTGATGCTGCGCCTGGAGCGACGTGCCCGACCATTGCTCGCCGGCAATGCTGCACCTGCACCACAGCGTGCCGCCGCGGCCGACGGTGCCGTGACGTCGGGTTGAGCCGGCAGCGTTGAGCATCGCGATCGGCCGCAGCGACGATCGCGGCCGATAGCGACCCGTTTCCCGGCGTACGCCCCTGGGACAGATCAGGCCGCGCGGCAACGCCGTTCGGCACCCGCTGAAATGCTGCAGCGCAATAGTCCGCAATGGGATGATGTTTTCTGATTGCGCTTGACATATACCTGATCAGGCTAAATATTC
>DMZT01000336.1:2726-3786 GCA_003484865.1 Stenotrophomonas sp. | reverse complement strand
TGGCCGACGATCTCGGAGGACAGGCCGTCGCGCAGCGCGCGGAAGGCCTCATGCAGGCGGTCGTGCTCCACCGGAGCGGGCGTGGGGGTATCGGGCATGGGGGGCGGCAGATTCATGGCATCCATGTGACCTCCACGGTGGGCAGAGGTTCCATCGCCATGATGGCAGGACAGCGCCGGTTACGACATCAAGATTGGCTGAACGCAGAAAGGGCCGCACGGGGCGGCCCTTTCGTCATTGCAGCAGCGGTGCGGCTCAGTTGACGGCCGGATTGGCCTTGGCCACGCGCAGCACCTTCGGGGTCACGAACACCAGCAGTTCGGCCTTGTCCTTGTTGCGGCTGCGCTTCTTGAACAGATTGCCCAGGAACGGCACGTCGCCCAGGAACGGCACCTTGTTGATGCTGGTGCGGTCGGTGAACTCGTACACGCCACCGATCACCACGGTCTGGCCGTCGTCCACCAGCACCGCGGTATTCACTTCGCGGCGGTTGATGGTCGGGACCTGGCCATAGCCTGCCAGCAGGATGTAGCTCTCCACTTCATCCTTCTTGACCGCCATGTTGAGGAACACACGGTTGTCGTTGGTGATGGTCGGGGTGACCTTCAGTTCCAGCACCACTTCCTTGAACTGGACGTTGGGCTGGGCCGCGGCGCCGGCCGCACCACCACCGCTGATGGTGACGTAGCCGATTTCCTTACCCTGCTTGATCACCGCTTCGCGCTGGTTGGTGGTCACCACGCGCGGGTTGGAGATGACTTCGCCGCGCGATTCGGCCTGCATCGCCGAGAGCTCCACATCCAGCAGGTAACCGGCATTGAGGATCGACAGCGCCAGCGAACCGGGGTTGTTGATCGCCGCCACCGGCAGGTTCCAGTTCAGGCCTTCGGCGAACTTGGTCGCACCACGCACCGGGATCGCGCCGGTGCGGCCACCGGCCACCCACTCGTTGATCGCCTTCTGGTACTCGGTGTCCTTGGTGCCGCGGTCGTTGATGTTGTTGTGGTTCTGATCGGTGTTGGCCCCGAAGAACACGTCCTGGCGGCTGCCGCTGATGCCG
>DMZT01000336.1:0-2561 GCA_003484865.1 Stenotrophomonas sp. | reverse complement strand
GCGGCTGCCGCTGATGCCGAACTTGGCGCCGAGTTCACGCGCGAAGGTATCGGTGGCGATCACGATCCGGCTTTCGATCAGCACCTGGTCGACCGGGCGGTCGATCACGCTGATGAGCTCACGCATGCGCGCGATCTTCTTCGGAATGTCGCTGATCATCAGGGTGTTGGTGCGCTCGTCGGCCACGATACGGCCGCGCGAGGACAGGAACCCGCTGTCTTCCTGCGAGCTGCCACCACTGCCACCGCTGCTGCCGCCGATACCCTTGGCTTCGGTCAGCGCTTTGAAGATCGCCCCGGCGTTGTGGTAGTTGATCTGCACGTAATCGGTGACCAGATCCTCGCGGTTCTCGATCGCGATGCGCGCGTCTTCCTTGTCCTGCTCGAACTTGGCCAGTTCCGGCTGCGGTGCCACCCAGATCACGCCGCCATCGCGACGCTTGTCCAGGCCCTTGGCCCGCAGCACGATGTCCAGCGCCTGGTCCCACGGCACGTTGATCAGGCGCAGGGTCACGTTGCCCTGCACACTGTCGGAGGCGACCACGTTGAGGTTGGATTCCTCCGCGACCAGCTGCAGCACGGTGCGAACCGGCACGTCCTGGAAGTTGAATGTGACCGGCTTGCCGCTGTAGCCGCGCTGGCCCAGGGCCGCCGCGGCCTGGCTGACCGAGCTGGCAGTGACCGCGCCCGTCGCCGGGGCGGCCTGGCGCGGGCTGATCTCGACCACGTATTCGTTGCCGCTCTGGTAGGCCAGCGACTCGAACGCGGTGTTGGTGTTGAGCACCAGCTGCGTGCCGCCGCCATACGGCTTGGGATCGATGCGCTGCACGGGCGTGGCGAAGTCGGTCACGTTGATCGACTTCTGCAGGTTTTCCGGCAGGCGTGCGTTGCCGACGTCGATCACGACGCTGTTGCCCTGGCTGCGCAGATCCGGGCTCGCGCCCTGGCCATCGAACTGCAGGATCAGCCGGCCGGCGCCATCGTCGCCGCGCTTGAAGTCGATCTTGGACACCGACAGCGAGGCCGGCGCGGTCGCCGGCGCGGTGGTGGCCGCCGGTTTGGGCACTGCGCCGCTGGGCGTGGCCGCCATCAGCGTGCCGTTGGCCACCATGAGCGCGACTCCCAGCGCGCACAGGTGAAGCAACTTCTGGCGCCGGACGGAACGCAGCCGCATGGCGTTGGAAAAGGTCATCGTGCTATCCCCATAATCATTCATTGATCTTCAAGCGCGAGCGTTGCCGGCCGTTCCAGCCAGCCACCCGCGCCATCCGGCACCAGTTCAATCAGCTCAATCCGGTCCTCGAAGACCCCGGTCACCCGCCCGTCGCTCTGCCCCAGATAGACGCCCGGACGCACCCGATAGGTGACCTTGTCCGGTGCCATCACCAGCACGACGAGTCCGCCCCCACGGCCGATCGAACCCACCATGTCCAGGCTGTCCAGCGGGAAATCTTCCAGCGGCTCCTTGCGGCGGTTCGGATCCGGACGCAGCCCCGATCCCCCTTGCGGATTGGTCCAGGCGTCGGTGAACGGGTCGCGCATCCCCTGCGCGGAATATTCAAACGTCTCGAACTGCTGCATCACCGGCAGCGGCTCAAGCGGCGGTGCCGGACGTGCACGCACGTCGGCCACCCACTTCTCCAGGTTCGGTGCATCGCCGGGCGTACTGGTCACGCCGCGTGCGCAGCCGGCCAGCAGTACCACCATCAACAGACCACCTACCCGTGCGGTCGACGTCAGAGGGCTCATTTCCGGCCTCCCTTCGCAGCCTTTTCTTTCTCGGCGGCGGCCTTCTCCTGGGCTTCCATCTCCACGTCATCCAGGTAACGGTAGGTCTTGACCGTTCCGGACAACTCCAGGGCACCGCTGCGGGCGGTGATGCCGGTCTTGGGATCCTTCGGCTTCAGGTTGATGTCGTGCATGGTCAGGATGACCACACGCGGCAACGAGGCCACACCACTGACGAACGCGCCGAACTGGTGGTAACTGCCCACCATGCGCAGGGCGATCGGCTTTTCGGCGTAGAACTCCTTGGGCTGCTCCGCACCGGGCTGGAACAACTCGTTGGACAGGCCACTGGACAACGCGGTCTGGGAGATGTCGATGATCAGATCAGGCATCTCGGTCTTGCTGGGCAGCTGGCGCAGCATCTGCTGCAGCACCTGCTCCATCTGGGTCAGCTGCTGCTTGAGCGGCTCCAGATTGACCGCGCGGCCCTGTTCCTTTTCGAACTCGGTGCGCAGCTGGGTCTCGGTGCTTTCCAGCGACGCGAGCTCATCGCGCTTGCCGCTGATCAGCAGGAACCAGGCCATGATCACGATGAACAGCGCCAACAGCGCGCAGAACACGACCTTGGCCTTCTGCGGCCAATTGCCGATGTTGTTGAAGTCCAGCTCTTTGAGGTTGATCTTCTGGCTCATGCGGCGGCCCCCTTCTGGGCCGGGGCCGGCGCCGCCGGTTGTGCAGGTTGTGCAGGTTGCGCGGAGGGCGTGGGCGGCACGATGCGGCTGTTGCCGGCCGGCGGGGCCGGATCAGCAGCATCGGGCGAGGCCGGTGCGTTGG
>DMZT01000494.1:655-2600 GCA_003484865.1 Stenotrophomonas sp. | reverse complement strand
GATCATGAAGGCATCGTGCAGGTGACGGTGGAAGTCGACAACGCCGCTGTATTCGCCGTGGCCGCCAGCCTGGGCTACGAAGACGTGCTGCAGGTGGAAGGCGTGGTGCGCGCGCGCCACGCGGCCAACGACAAGCTCCGCACCGGCAACGTGGAAGTGATCGCCACGGCCATCACCATCCTCAACAAGGCCGAGCCGCTGCCGTTCCACGCGCACGAGAACCCGGGCGAAGAAACCCGCCTGAAGTACCGTTACCTGGATCTGCGCCGCCCGGAAATGCAGCGCATGCAGCGCACCCGCATCAAGCTGGTGCAGGCGCTGCGCCGCCACCTGGACGCCACCGGCTTCCAGGACATCGAAACCCCGATCCTGACCAAGGCCACCCCGGAAGGCGCCCGCGACTTCCTGGTGCCGGCGCGCATGCACCCGGGCGAGTTCTACGCCCTGCCGCAGAGCCCGCAGCTGTTCAAGCAGATCCTGATGGTGGCCGGCTTCGACCGTTACTACCAGATCGCGCGCTGCTTCCGCGACGAGGCCCTGCGTGCCGACCGCCAGCTGGAATTCACCCAGCTGGACATGGAGTTCGCCTTCGTGCGCGAGCGCGATGTGCAGGACTTCGTGGAAACCATGATCCGCGCCATCTTCAAGGAAGTGGTCGATGTGGAGCTGGCCGCCAGCTTCCCGCGCATGACCTGGGCCGAAGCGATGCGTCGCTATGGCTCGGACAAGCCGGACCTGCGCATCGCGCTGGAGCTGGTGGACGTGGCCGAGCTGGTCAAGACCAGTGAGTTCCCGGTGTTCACCGCCGCCGCCAATGATGCCGACGGCCGCGTGGCCGCGCTGCGCATCCCCGGCGGTGCCACGCTGAGCCGCAAGCAGATCGACGAGTACGCCGCGCATGCCGCCAAGTACGGCGCCAAGGGCCTGGCCTACATCAAGATCAGCGAGAGCGGCGACGTCAGCTCGCCGATCGCCAAGTTCTTCAGCGACGAGGCCTTCGCCGCGCTGGTCGCCCAGGTGGGCGCCGGCAATGGCGACATCGTGTTCTTCGGCGCCGGTGGCTACAACAAGGTCTCCGACTTCATGGGCGCCCTGCGCCTGAAGGCCGGCAAGGACTTCAACCTGGTCGCCGCCGGCTGGGCACCGCTGTGGGTCACCGATTTCCCGATGTTCGAGTACGACGACGAAGCCCAGCGCTACGTCGCCCTGCATCACCCCTTCACCGCGCCGGCAGTGGATGACATCGCCGATCTGCGCGCCAACGCCAGGACCGCCGTATCGCGCGGCTATGACATGGTGCTCAACGGCAACGAGATCGGCGGTGGTTCGATCCGTATCCACCGCTCGGACATGCAGAGCGCGGTATTCGACCTGCTGGGCATCGGGGCCGAAGAGGCCGAGGGCAAGTTCGGCTTCCTGCTCGACGCGCTGCGTTTCGGCGCGCCGCCGCACGGTGGCATCGCCTTCGGTATCGACCGTATCGCCGCGCTGATGGCCGGTACCGAGTCGATCCGCGACGTGATCCCGTTCCCGAAGACCACCGGCGCGCAGTGCCTGATGACCGGTGCCCCGTCGCCGATCCCGGACGAGCAGCTGGCGGAAGTGCACGTCCAGATCCGTCCGCGCGCGGTCAAGGAATAAGCCGGCAAGCGCCGGCCATGGGCCGGCGTGGGGTGCGGCAGGTACCGGCCGGAGGTCGGTGCCGGGCCGTGGGTGGCGCCCGTGATGATCGAAAACGTTGGTCGTCACGCGGCGCCATCGCCGCAGCGTTCAGGTAAATTGACGGCTCCCGCCGATGCCGATGCTCCCGCCGTGACCCCAGGCCGTTACACCATCCGCCGCGCCACCCCGGACGATGCCCAGACCCTGTCGGTGCTGGCCGCGCGTACCTTCGTGGAAACCTTCGGCCATCTGTACCCGCCCGAGGACCTGCAGGCCTTCCTCG
>DMZT01000494.1:0-463 GCA_003484865.1 Stenotrophomonas sp. | reverse complement strand
GACCTGCAGGCCTTCCTCGACGAGGCCTACCCGGCGCAGCGCCAGCGCATCATCCTCGAACACCCCGATTACGCGGTCTGGCTGCTGGAGCTGGACGGTGTTGCCGTGGGCCACGCCGCAGCCGGCCCCTGTGGACTGCCGCATGCCGAGGTGCAGCCCGGCGATGGCGAGCTCAAGCGCCTGTACCTGATCAAGGACCAGCAGAGCTGTGGCTGGGGCAGTCGTCTGTTCGAAACCGCGCTGGCCTGGCTGGAACGCGAGGGCCCGCGCACGGTGTGGCTGGGGGTGTGGTCGGAAAACTTCGGTGCACAGCGCTTCTACGCCCGTTACGGCTTCAGCAAGGTCGGCACCTACGCGTTCCCGGTCGGCAAGGTGCTCGACCTGGAGTTCATCCTGCGCCGCCCGCCAACGGCCGCCGGATCCGGATACTGAAGGGCCGCGACGGCTTCACCTGCCGTTGTCC
>DMZT01000332.1 GCA_003484865.1 Stenotrophomonas sp. | reverse complement strand
AAAACCCCGCTGCTCACGCAGCGGGGTTTTTTTTGTCCTTCTCCCCACGGAGGGGAGCGTCTCATTTCACGTGCCACAGCAGATGAGCACGGTCATGCGTATGCGGCCAGTGCGGCGGGTGTCGTTGGGTAGGTTCTGTGTTTTGGGAATGGTGGCGTCTCCGCTTACATCCTCCGCGAGCGTGAGGACCCCGCAGCGCTCGGTAGAGGCTCCTCGGCAAATGTCCCCCGGCCGACGCCTGCAGGCGGCGGCCGGGGGACATTCGCCGGCAAGGGTATCGCGGCCCACCGCCCGGCCAACCTAGCCGCCGCCGCACTTGGAAAGCTGCCGCGCTTCATGCTCGTCACGCGGAGGGGAAAAGAACCAAAAAAAACGGCGCCCCGAAAGGCGCCGTTGTCATGAAGCAAAGATCACGTCACAGCAACCAACCGCTTAGCGCGCAGACTCCGCGGCCGGCGTCTCAGCGCCCTTGCCCTTCATCATCGCATCGCGTGCCGCCTTGAACGGATTGCCTTCGTACCAGTTCGGCCAACGATCGCCGCCAGCCAGTTCCTTGCCAACCCCATACAGCAGCTGCAGATCCTCAACCGTGCCATCCAGCTTCCAGGTGGCCGGATCGAACTCGTCCTTCGGGCCGTGGTACCGGTGGCTGCCGTAGTCCTCGGCGGCCTTGCGGCCCGCTTCGACACCGCCGTCACGCAGATCCTCACCCCCGTCTGCATACAGCGCTGGCACCCCCGCCTTGGCGAAGTTGAAGTGATCCGAACGGAAGTAGAAACCGCTCTGCACCGCGGTCTCGCCGTGCAGGGTACGCCCCTGGTTAGCGGCCAACGGCTTGAGGATGTCTTCCAGCTCGGAGCTGCCGAAGCCGGTCACGGTCATGTCCTTGGCACGGCCCGCCACCGACATCGCATCGATGTTGATCACACCGGCGATCTTGTCCAGCGGGAAGGTCGGGTGGCTGACGTAGTACTTCGAGCCCAGCAGGCCGGACTCTTCCAGCGTCACTGCAAGGAACACCACCGAACGCTCCGGTGCCGGCTGCTGGTGCACCATCGCATCGGCGACTTCCAGGATGCCGGCCACGCCGGTCGCGTTGTCGACGGCACCGTTGTAGATGGTGTCGCCCTGCTCACCCTCGTGCTTGCCCAGGTGATCCCAGTGCGCCATGTAGAGCACGGCTTCATCGGCCCGCTTGCTGCCCGGCAGGACGCCGACCACGTTGCGCGACTTCTTCTCGGCGATGGTGCTCTTCAGATCGAAGGACACCTTGGCCTTCAGCGGCACCGGCTTGAAGCCGCGCTTGCTGGCGTCCTTGTAGGCCTTGTCCAGATCCAGGCCGGCCTCGGCGAACAGCTGGCGTGCCGCCTCGGCGCTCAGCCAGCCCTGTGCGGGCAGACGCGCTTCCGGGTCATCCTTGGCCGGCAGGTCGTACTGCGGGCCGGCCCACGAGTTCTTGACCACGTCCCAACCGTACGATGCACCGGCGGTGTCATGCACGATCAGCGCGGCGGCGGCGCCCTTGCGTGCGGCCTCTTCGAACTTGTACGTCCAGCGCCCGTAATAGGTCATGCGCTTGCCGTCGAACAGCTTCTCGTCGTTGACGTGGAAGCCGGGATCGTTGACGAACATCACGACCGTCTTGCCCTTCCAGTCCTGGCCGGCATAGTCGTTCCACTTCTGCTCCGGCGCATCCACGCCGTAGCCGACGAAGACCAGGTCGCTGGCCTCGACCTTCACGTCCGGCTGGCCGCTGCGGGTACCGATCACCATGTCGGTGCCGAACTTCAGCTCGCGGGTCTTGCCGGCCTGGTCCAGCGTCAACACGGTCGACTCATCGGCCGTGGTCTCGGTCATCGCCACGTCCTGGAACCAGCTGTCGCCGTTGCCGGGCTGCAGGCCGATGCGCTGCATCTGGTCGCGGATGTAATTGACGGTCAGCTCTTCGCCCTTGCTGCCCGGCGAGCGGCCTTCGAATTCATCCGAGGCCAGGGTCTTGACCAGCTCGGCGAAGTCGCCGGCGTTGATCTCGGGCGAGAAGGCATGGCCCGGCGCGGTCGGTGCCGCGTCAGTGGCGGGTGCCGCGGTGGGCGCGGCGGATTCGCCCTTGCACGCGGTCAACGCAGCGGCAGCGGCAAGGCACAACAGAAGTTTGCGGGGCATCATCGGTTCCTGGAACGGGAAAGGCGGGTGCGCACGGCACCAGTCACCACCATATCAATCCTGCGGTGCGGTGTCGGTATCGAAGGGCACGGCCACGGCGCCGCTGACCGGGCCGATGCGGGCAGTGCGGTGTACATACAGGGTGACCTCGCGCTCGAACTGCAGCGACCCGTTGACTGCCGCGTTCGGTCCGATGATCACGCGCGGCTTGCGGCCGGGGGTCAGCGACAGGTTGAAGTTCGGCTTCTTGACCTCGATCCCGCCTTCGACCTGCGAACCCACGCCCACGGTGATGTCGCCGTTGACGGTTTCGATGCCGCGCGCCACGCGCGTTTCGACCAGCCCGATGCTGCCGTTGACCGTTTCCAGCCCGCCGTCGATCTGGGTGCCCCGATCCAGGAAGATGCCGCCGTTGACGGTGTCCACGCCGCCACTGGCAACCACTTCGCGCCCGACCCGCACGCTGCCATTGACCGTGGAAATGCCGCCGGTGCGCGCGCGATCCGCCACGCGGATGCCGCCGTTGACGGTTTCGATGCGACCGGTGACCGCACCTTCGGCGACCTTGATGCCGCCGTTGACCGTCTCCAGATTGCCGTAGCTTTGGCCGGCCTCGGCGGAGATGCTGCCGTTGACCTTGCTGATGTTGTCGCTTGCGAAGGCCGGCGCACAGGGCAGCGTCAGGGCCAGCAGCAGCGGAAGCAGGGAGCGTTTCATGGGAACCTCGATGGTGGAGCGCGGCTGGCAGGCCGCCTGCAGGAATGTCACCATGCATCGTTGCAATCCGCATCTGCCTGAAGTCACTGGAAAGCCCTTGCGCCACAACGCCTTTTCCTCACGCCGGGATAACAATCCGACCGACGGACGCGGTCGCACGCAGTGGCTGACCCCGGCGTTGCGTGCGCTGCTGCTGGCCGTGGCCGTTCTCGGCGCCAGCCCGCTGGCTGCGCAATCCTCCAAGGAAGCCGAACGCAAGCTGCAGAAACTGCGCAGCGAGCTCAAGGGCGTGGCCCAGGAGCGGCGGAATCTGGAAGGTCAGCGCGGGCAGGCGTCGCGCCAGCTGCGCGATGCCGATGAGAAGGTCGCCCGCACCTGGCGCGTGCTGGCCCAGACCGAAACCGCACTGCAGCGCGAAACCCGCGCCATGAACGAACTGCAGGCCAAGCGCGATGCGCTGCAGGCCGGCCTGCAGCAGCAGCGCGCGGAACTGGCCTCGCTGCTGCGCGCGGCGTACCGCATCGGCAACAACGCACCGTTGAAGCTGCTGCTGTCGCAGGACCGTGTCGCCGATGCGAACCGCAGCCTGGCCTATCACCGGTATCTGCAGCGCGAGCGCGCGCAGCGTATCCAGTCACTGACGGCTGATCTCACCGAACTGCAGCGCGTGGAGACGGAAATCGTCGAACGACGCAAGGCACTGGAAGGCACCCGCCAGCAGCAGAAACAGCAGGTTGCCACGCTGGCCGACGATCGTCGCGAGCGGGCGGCCACGGTCGCCTCGCTGGACGAGCGGTACAAAGACCGCAGCGAGCGCGAAAAAGCCCTGGGCCAGGATGCCAAGGCATTGGAAACACTGCTCGCGAATCTGCGTGCGGCCGCCGCCCGTGCCGAGGCCGAGCGCCGTGCTGCCGCGCGAC
>DMZT01000334.1 GCA_003484865.1 Stenotrophomonas sp. | reverse complement strand
GCGGCATCCCAGGTGATCACGCCGCCCACGGCGGCCTTCGCACCACCGCCGGCCAGATTGCCGGTGCCGGTGGCCTTGGCCAGGGTGGCACTGACGGTGCTGCCGGTGACCAAGGCGCCGAAGACGTCCTTGACGTGCGCAACGATCGGGGCCAGCGCGACGCCGGCGGTGCCGGTCAGCGGTGCCGACACGAACACCAGGTGATCGGCGGCGTTCGATGCGATCGGCTGCTGCGTCCAGCGGGTGATGATGCCGGACTCGGCCAGGCTCAGCGCGGCCAGCAGCTTCTGGTCAGCGGTGACGCCGCTGGCCCAGCCCAGCTTCTCGCCGAACACTTCGGCATCGCGCGCGATCGCCGCGCCCTTGACGGCCAGTGCCGCGGAATCGGTGCCGGTGTCGATCGGGCCATACAGCACCTTCACCGCGTCGGTGCCGCTGGCAGCGACGGTGTTGTCTGCCTTGAGCAGGGTGCCGGCGGACAGCATGCCCTGCCCGGCCGGCAGGCGGATCGATTCGCGGCTGCGCTCGCCGCCCGCTTCGGACAGCAGGAATTCGCCGGTTCGGGTGCCGGCCAGGGAGATTTCCATCGTCAGTTACCTCGTTGCTTGTAGATGTGAGTGGGATTCAGCTTCGCCTTGTTGTCGGCGGCGCGTTGGTCGGCCATGGAAGCCGGATGTGCGGTGACGACCTGGGTGCTGCGGCCTTCCTCCGCCTTCATCGACAGCAGCTGTGCACGCACCGTGTCGAGGTCGGTGCTCTTCTCGATGAAGCTGGCGGCGAGGGTGTCATCGCCACGCAGCGCCGCAGCACAGGCGTCCTGCACTGCGGTCGCGTACTCGATGGCGCTAGCCGCCGGTTCGCCCTCCTGCAGGGGGCGGCGCAGCAGGGCCACCACGAGCGCCGGCGGCAGCTCACTGGTTGCAACCGCAGCTGCCAACGCAGCGGCCGGGTTCTCCACCACGGCTGCAGGCGGTGCGGCTGCGGCCTCGGGCACCGGCGGCGCTGCCGCCGCCTCCGGCTCATCGTCCGGATCAGGGTTGCCCGGTGCGGGCGGAGGTGCCGATTCAGCCGCGCCGAGATGGGCGATCAGGTCGTGCCAAGTGCCGAGCCGGGTCGCAAAGCCAACCGCCACGGCGGCCTGGCCGCGATAGCAGGCTGCCTCGGTAGCACGCACGGCCTCAGCATCCATGCCGAGATTCCGCGCCACGGTGTCGACGAACATCGTGCGCATGTCCTCCAGATCAGCCATCGCCTCGGCATGCGCCTCTTCGCTGAGCGGGAAGTTCGGGTTGAAGTCGACCTTGCGGGCGCCCGCGAACAGCGGGGTCACCTTCAGGCCGATCTGGGCGTTGTTTCCGCTCCAGTCGTGGTGGTAGCAGACCACGCCTACCGACCCGACGCCGCCGGTGCGGCTGATCCAGATCTCATCGCACGCCGAAGCGAGGGCGAAGCCGGCGGAATACGCATGGTCATCGACCAGCGCATAGATCGGCTTCCGGCCTCGCGACGCGTAGATGTGGTCGACCAGGTCGAAGCAGCCCGACGCCATGCCGCCCGGCGTATCCAGCCGCAGGATGATGGACGTCACCGCATCGTCGTTCAGCAGTTGGTCGAAGGTGTCGCGTACTGCGGCGTAGCTCACCGGGCCCGGGCCGCTGGCGCCGGGCATCGGCCGGTTCACCATGCCGCCGGCGAGGTTGATCACACCGATCAGGTTTTGCGGTGCATCCGCCCGCTGCACACCGGTACCCGAAATGTCCAAGCGGTCGGCCTTCAGCACGCTGTCGTCGCTGGTGACCTTCCCTTCCAGATAGCCGCCCACCAGCGCTTCGCCGATAGCCGGCTGCACCAGCAGGGGCTGATTGAGGACCGCGGCAGCGAGCGAGGCCACCACGGGCGCACGGCTGCCGCGACCCAGCATTCGGGCCAACAGGCCAGGCTTACTCGTCATCGTCATTCCTTTCATCGTTGTTGGCGCCAAGGGCGCCGGGTTCGTCGTCCTGCCGGGCACCGGAGGCGTTCGTCCGCCTGGGGTCGCTGTCGTAGCGAAGCCCGGCCGCGTCTGCACGTGCGTTGTCCTGCGCCTGCTCGGCGTCGACCTGTTCGGGATCCTCGCCGGCGCTCAGCACCACCTTGCTGCGTGACTTGAAGCCGCCTCGCACCGCCTTAAGTTCGGACGTCACGTCCTGCACCGGGTGGCTCCAAGGCCACCCCTCGGGCACCCACAAGGTTTCGGTCACGTCGTCACGCAGGGCCGCATAGCGCGGCACTTTCAGCAGACCCGACAGCACGGCCTGGTCGATGAAGGCGTCGCGGACCCGCTGGCAGAACATGGGGTTCATGAAGAGCCACTGGTCCTGCTCAATCACCCGGCGGAACTCGTTGAGGATCAGCCGCAGCGCGCGGTCAGAGACGTTGCGCAGGTCACCGGTCAGCACTTCATAGGGCACGTCCTGACTGGCACAGATCGCCAGCAGGTGCCCGCGCAGGAACTCGGCATAGTCCGAGCCGGCGCTGGGCGGTGCGGCGAAGGTGACCTTGCGGCCCGGCGGCAGTTCCTGCAGTGTCCCGGGCTCGAGCCCACCGAGGGCCGTACCGTCTGCATCCTCACCGGTGATCAGGTCGCCGATGGCCTCGCCGTCTTCACCGTCCGCGTTTGCGTCGGTGGTGATGAAGCCTGCGAACAGGTTGGCCAGCGCCTGCCGTTCCAGCACCGCATCATCGAGGCGGTCCAAGTTGAACATGCGCAGGAGAGCAGGAGCAGAGCCGGGCACGCCCCGCATCGCACCCGCACGGTTCGGTCGGTACAGGTGCAGCACCTGGTCCGCCGGCACGCGCACCAGCTCATTGCCGTTGACCGTCAGCTGCAGGTCGCCGGGGTGCTCCCGGTACATCCAGTAGGCCACGCGGCGGCCGATGCTATCGACCTCGATGCCCTGCCGGATCACGTTGCCGTTGCTGGCCACGCCGTTGTAGTGCTGCGGGCACTGCTCCGATTCGATCAGCTGCACCTGCAGCGGCACAGGCAAGCCGTCCTCGGGCCGCCGGTACCGGATGCGGGCGAATACCTCCCCGGCCTCCTTCCACTCGCGCCATGCCAGCGCCTGCAGGCCTTCCCACACCAGAACGCCATCGGCATCAGCGTACTTGCCCCAGCGCGTCCACAGCTTGGTGACCTTCTTCTTGTGCTCCTTCGTGCCCCAGATCGGCTTCGCCTGGATGCCAGTGGCGATGCCGTTGGACACGCTCTTGTTGAGCGCGCTGACCATCCACGGGTCATTCCGGGCCAGGTGCCGGGCCCGTGCCAGCAGCGTCGGCAGACCCAACAACGATGCGTTGGGCCCGAGCGACGTCGGCCGGAAGGTGCGAAGGCGGCGGCCGTTGCCGGCGGCGCGGTAGCTGCTCTCGGCGGTATCAGACATTGCCGGTCCCCGATTGGTAGAGGCGCACGATGCGTCGGCGCCGCGGTCCACCTGCGGCCTGGCCCAGCTCATCGCGCATCTGCTTCAGCAGACCGCGCATCTCCTTCAGGCTTTGGTAGGTCACGGTGCGGTCGGCATAGCGGACGCTCAGCACACCGGCCGCAATCGCGGCCTCCAGTTGTA
>DMZT01000503.1 GCA_003484865.1 Stenotrophomonas sp. | reverse complement strand
CCGCGCAGCGCGATCTGGCCCGCGAGCGTGGTGTGGAAGGGCTGATGCTCAAACGCGGCGACTCCGTCTACCAGGCCGGGCGCCGACGCGGCGACTGGTGGAAGTGGAAGATCGCCCCGCTGACCATCGATGCGGTGATGATCTACGCGCAGTCCGGCCACGGCCGGCGCAGCACGCTCTACACCGATTACACCTTCGGGGTGTGGGACGGCGAGACGCTGGTGCCGGTGGCCAAGGCCTACTCGGGTCTGGACGACAAGGAAATCCTCGCGCTGGACCGCTGGATCCGCGCGAACACGATCGAGCGCTTCGGGCCGGTGCGCAGCGTGCGTGGCGAGCAGGTGTTCGAGCTCGGCTTCGAAGCGGTGAACCGCAGCAAGCGGCACAAGTCCGGCATCGCCGTACGCTTCCCGCGCATCCTGCGCTGGCGGCATGACAAGCCGGCCAGCGAGGCCGACACGCTGGCCCAGCTGCAGGCGCTGGCGCGGTGACGCGACGCGAGGCCATGGCCCGCCTGACGGCGTGGTTCGCCAGCCGGGGCTGGGCACCGTTGCCCTTCCAGAAAGCGATGTGGCGGCATTACCTGGCCGGCGGGTCCGGCCTGCTGCACACACCGACCGGCAGCGGCAAGACGCTGGCGATGTTCGGTGGGCCGCTGCTGCAGGCACTCAACGATCCACCGCCCCGAACCACCCGCGGCCGCGCGAAGACGCCCGTACCGGTCCTGCAGGTGTTGTGGATCACCCCGCTGCGCGCACTGGCCGCCGACACGGCGCGCGCACTGCGTGAGCCGCTGGATGCCCTCGGGTTGGACTGGCAGGTGGGCCTGCGTACCGGCGATGCCAGCGCGCGCGACAAGCGCCTGGCGCGTGAAGGGCGGCTGGATGTGCTGGTGACCACGCCCGAATCACTGGCGCTGCTGCTGAGCTATCCCGATACGATGGCGCGCCTGCAGCACCTGCGCTGCGTGGTGGTGGATGAGTGGCACGAACTGCTCGGCAACAAGCGCGGTGTGCTGCTGCAGTTGAATCTGCGCCGCCTGCGCGATGCCCTGCCCGCGCTGCAGGTGTGGGGGCTGTCAGCGACGCTGGGCAATCTGGACGAAGCGCGCGAAGTGCTGTTGCCCGATG
The DNA here is from genome assembly GCA_003484865.1 of Stenotrophomonas sp. GTDB lineage: Bacteria > Pseudomonadota > Gammaproteobacteria > Xanthomonadales > Xanthomonadaceae > Stenotrophomonas. The sequence goes on along the minus strand of DMZT01000503.1, from coordinate 10,184 downwards.
TGCCCGATGCCCCGCTGGTGGCTGGCGCGCGGCCGCGCCCGGTCAGTGTGGAAACGCTGCTGCCCGCGCGGGGCGAGCGCTTCCCGTGGGCGGGCCATCTGGGTCTGTCGCAGTTGCAGCGCGTGCTGGAAAAACTGCTGACAGTGCGTACCAGCCTGCTGTTCACCAACACCCGTGCCCACGCCGAGCTCTGGCACCAGGCGCTGTCCGCGGTGTGGCCGGAAGACCCGGCCACGCTCGCGCTGCATCACGGCTCGCTCGACCCGGCGTTGCGCCGCGCGGCCGAGGAAGGCCTGCGCGAGGGCCGGCTGCGCTGCGTGGTCGCCACCTCCAGCCTGGATCTCGGCGTCGATTTCCCCAATGTCGACCAGGTCCTGCAGATCGGCAGCCCCAAGGGCATCGCACGGTTGCTGCAGCGTGCGGGGCGCGCCAGGCACCGCCCCGGCGAATCGGGCCACATCGTCTGCGTGCCCTCCCATGCGCTGGAGCTCATTGAGTACGCAGCGGCAAGGCGCGCGCTCGCCCACGGCCACATCGAAGCACGCCGGCCGCTGCGGCTGTCCCTGGACGTGCTGGCGCAACATGCCGTGAGCTGCGCCCTCGGTGGCGGCTTCGATCCCGATGCGCTGTTCGAGCAGGTACGGCGCACGCATGCCTTTGCCGGGCTGGACCGCGCGCACTGGGAGGGCGTGCTGGAGTTCATCGTGCAGGGCGGGCGCGCGCTGTCGCAGTACCCGGACTTCCACAAGGTCGTGCGCGATGACGATGGCCTCTATCGCGTGCATGACCGCCGCGTCGCGCTGCGGCATCGATTGTCGATCGGCACCATCACCAGCGATGGCAGCGTCATGGTGCAGTTCCTGCGCGGCGGCCGGCTCGGCGCGGTGGAGGAACAGTTCCTCAGCCGGCTGCGCCCGGGCGATCGCTTCCAGTTCGCCGGCCGCCTGCTGGAACTGGTGCGGCTGGAGAACCTGACCGCCTACGTGCGCGTAGCGCGCGGCGGCGATGGGGTGGTGCCGCGTTGGCAGGGCGGTCGGTTGCCGCTGTCGGACGCGCTCGGGCATGAAATGGAAACCGTGCTGGCCCACCCGCCCGAGAGCCCGGAGATGCGGTGGTTGGCGCCGCTGTTGGCGCTGCAGATGCGCCTGTCGGCCCTGCCCGGGCCCGAGCTGCTGCTGGTGGAGCATGTCCGCCGGCGCGAAGGCCAGTTCGTGTTCGTGTATCCCTTCGCCGGCCGTCAGGTCAATGAAGGGCTGGCCGCGTTGATGGCGATGCGCTGGACGCGCCTGCAGAGCAATACGTTCGGTTACGCGGCCAACGATTACGGTTTCGTGCTCGCCCCGGCGCGTGCGATTGAGATCGATGCGGCGCGCGTGCGCGCGTTGCTGGAACCGCAGGGACTGCTTGCGGATCTGCGCGAGAGCCTCAATCTGGGCGAGCTTGCCCGACGCCAGTTCCGCGACATCGCGCGCGTGTCCGGCATGCTGGTACCCGCGCTGCCGGGGCGGACACCGCGCAGCCTGCGGCAGCTGCAGGCCTCCAGCGGATTGCTGTACGACGTCCTGCGCCAACATGATCCGGATCACATCCTGCTGACGCTGGCCGAACACGAAGTGCTGCACGATCAACTCGATCTCGACAGCCTGGCCCGCGCCCTCACCACCTGCCAGGCGCGCACGCTGAGCCTGCAGCATCCCGCCAGCTTGGGCCCACTGTCCTTCCCACTCTGGGCCGAGCGGCTGCGCGGCCAGCTCAGCAACGAAGACTGGAAGACCCGCGTCCTGCGCGCCGCACAGCAACTGGAGAAGCGCCATGGCGCCTGAACTGCCGATCACCCTCGCCGGCGAGACCGTCCATCTGCTTGGCGCGCGTGCGCTGCATTGGCCGGCACGGCACGCACTGTTGATCGCCGATCTGCATCTGGGCAAAGCCGACCTGTTCCGGCGATCGGGCATCGGCCTGCCCAGTGGCGGCACCTCCGATGATCTGCAACGGCTGGGCGCGATGGTGCAGCACCACGACGTGCGCCATCTGTGGATTCTCGGGGATGTCCTGCATGGCGCGGCGCATCGCGCGGCGTGGTACCGGCAATGGCAGGGATGGCGCGAGCAGCATTCCCACCTGTGGATCGGCGCGCTAGAAGGCAATCACGACCGGGTGTTGCCCAAGGCCGACCTGGGCATCGAACTGCTCGGCGAGCGTGTGCAGGAGGGGCCCTTCCTGCTGCGCCATGCACCGCAGCGTCAGCCGGGCCTGCATGTGCTGTGCGGCCATCTGCACCCGCTGGCGCGCCTGCCCGGCATGCAGCGGCGGTGGCCGTCGTTCTGGATGCGCGAGGGAATGACGATCCTGCCGGCGTTTTCCGGATTCACCGCCGGCATCGCACCGGTGCTCGGTGCCGGCGAGCAGCTGGTGGCCTGTGTCGAAGACCAGGCCATCGCGTTGCCGGCGCGCTGATTCGGACAGCGCGCGACGTACGTGACCCCAGCTACGTTGCCTGGATCAGGCAGCCGAGGCCAACAGGTCAGGCATCAACCGGATATCCGGTGCATTCGGATTGGGCCGCACGGGTTGCCGCTGGATCGCGGTCAGCATGTCATGGGCGGCGGCACGGATGCGCGGATGGTGCTCCGGCGCGGCGTGCGTGATGAGGCTGGTCACATGGAACTCGAACACGTCTTCCATCACGTCCGGCTGATCCTCATGCAGCATCTGCAGTAGTCCGCGCAGTTTGCGGATTTCACTTTCCAGAGTTTCGGCCGAGAACAGCATTTCAATCTCCTTGGGTTGCGATCGGTCCACCGGACCGTAGGTCGCAAACGCAGCATCACCGTACCACCCCGCCGTCGCGGGCCTCCACGCGATCAGGAATTGGACGCGCATCAGCGGTGTCAGCAGGGCGCGCATGGATAAGCGCGCGAGCGCTGCGTTTGCCAGAGTGTTGTCCCATGCCAGCGGTGAGTCCACCGTCAATGAATGTTATTCACGCCTTCACATCGGCGCGTGCACCGATACACAGGGTTATCAGCTGATGCCATCCGTCGCTCGCGCGGCATGCATCGCCTGCACGAACGCGGGCGACAACGGCAGTCTGCCCAGCCAGCCACGTTGGGTTCCGCTGAGCACGCGGAGCATATGCCCGCGCCCACCCGGCACGCGGCCCATGGGTTGGAACAGCACATCGCGTGCGCGCGCCAGTCCATCGCGTTCGGACTGGAACAAGGGCGTCAGCCATCGACTCCAGTACTGGTAGATCGCCACGTGGGCGCGCCGCTGCACCTGGTAGGCCCGCAGCGCGACATCGGCATCGGCGTGCGCACGCAGTGCGTCGCGCAACGCCAGCGCATCCATCAACGCCATGTTCACGCCCTGCCCCAGCTGTGGACTCATCGCGTGCGCCGCATCGCCGACCAGCACCAGCCGCCCGCGATGCCAGCGCGAGAGCACGGCGTCGCGGTACCCGGCGCGGGCCAGTTGACCCGGTTCCGTCACGCCGGCGAGGCGCTCATGCGCCTGCGGCCACAGCGTGGCGATCTCATCGAGCCAGCGGGCCATGCCGTCACGCTCCCACTGTGCGAAGCGGTCACGTGGCAGGCTCCAGAAGAAACTCAGCTGTGGCGCATCGTTGCCCGGCCGGGTCCCTACCGGCAGCAGCCCGATCATCTTGCGCGCGGCCACATAGCGTTGCCGCAGTTCATCCACGTGCGGCCAGTCGCCGCGCGGCAGCAGGCACCACAGCGCGCCCCACGGGTATTCGCGGTCCAGCGAGGTGCCCTGCACCTGCGCGCGCAGCGAGGAGGCGGCACCATCGGCCGCAATCACCAGATCGTACGGCCCGTGCCAGCGCCCGTCTGTGTCACGCACGCGTCCCTGCGCGGTGTCGACCTCGACGATGGCAGTACCGGCCTGCAGGTTGCCCGGCTGTTCCCACGCAGCTGCCAGCAGCGAGAACAACGCGCCGCGCTGCATGCCCACGCCGTACAGTGCGGCATCCAGATGGACATACCGCATGTCCATCACCGCGCGTCCGCACGGCGTCTCGCCGTACAGGCGACGCACGGCAGCGCCGTGGCGGAGCACCGCGGGCAGCAGATCCATCTGCCAGAGCACGTCCAGACCGCTGGGCTGGAGCAGGAACCCCGCACCGACGGGACCCGGGGTGGCGGCACGCTCGAATACGTGCACCTCGTGATGGTCACGTGAAAGCAGGATCGACGCTGCTTGGCCGGCGGTGCCGTAACCGACGATGGCGATGGTGCGACGAGGGGACATGCGCGGACTCACTGATGAAAAAAAACCCCGCCGAAGCGGGGTTTTCAATGCGCAGCTGAAAAAATCACTCAGCCGGCACGATGTTCGAGGCTTGGGCGCCCTTCGGGCCCTGGGTCACGTCATAGGTGACCTTCTGGCCTTCCTGCAGACTGCGGAAGCCCTTGGAGTTGATCGCGGAGAAGTGCGCGAAGACGTCGGCGCTGCCGTCCTCCGGCGAGATAAAGCCAAATCCCTTGGCGTCGTTGAACCACTTGACGGTACCGTTCGGCATGGTGATGCGAGACCTTCTTCTATGAATGGGTGGTGTACGCTCAACCAGCGCACTGGCGGAGTATGCAAACCTTGTACCGGAATGACAATCACCCCCGTGCCAATTCACCGATCAATTCGGGCAGGCCGGAGGAGGCAGCGTCCACATTGGCCAGTACTTCGGCCATCGTGATTTCATCGCCATCGCCACAGCCGGCGGCCCAGTTGGCCACAATCGCCAAGCACGCATAGTCCAGGCCAAGCTCACGGGCCAGGCTCGCTTCGGGCATCCCGGTCATGCCGACCAGATCGCAGCCATCGCGGCGCATGCGCGCGATTTCCGCATTGGTTTCCAGGCGCGGGCCCTGGGTGGCACCGTAGCAACCACCGTCCTGCAGGCGCACGCCGGTCACTTTCGCCGCGGCCAGCACCTTGCTGCGCAGCATCGGTGTATACGGGTGCCCGAAGTCCACGTGCAGCACCTCGGTACCCGGCTCTTCGCACAGGGTGGAGATGCGGCCCCAGGTGTAATCGATCAGCTGGTCCGGGCAGGCCAGCACGCGCGGGCCGAACGGTTCGGTGATCCCGCCAACTGTATTGAGCGCAAGCACGCGCTGCGCGCCGATCTGCTGGAGCGCGGCGAGGTTGGCGCGGTAGTTGATCTTGTGCGGCGGCAGCGAGTGGCCTTCACCGTGGCGCGCCAGGAAGGCCACGCGCTGGCCCAGCAGCGTGCCGACGCGGATCGGACCGGACGGCGTGCCGTACCGTGTCTCGACCTGGTGGCTGCTCACGTCATCGAGCTGGGCCAGCTTGTAGACGCCGGTGCCGCCGATGACGGCGAGAGAAATGTGCTCCATCATTCCTTCATCGCGTAGATGGCCGGCACGCAGCGCAGCGTTTCGTTGACGTCCATGCCGAACCCGAACACGTAGCGGTCCGGCAGGTCGATGCCAGCGTAGTCGGCCTTGACGTCCGGCAGCGCGCGGTCGTGCAGCTTGACCGTCAGCGCGGCGATGCGCACGTCGGTGGCACCCTGCTCCAGGCACCAGGTGCGCACGCCCTGCAGCGTGTAACCCTCATCCAGGATGTCATCGACCAGCAGCACGCGGCGGCCGAACAGCGCGGTGGCCGGCTTGTGCTTCCAGACCAGATCGCCGCCGGTGGTTTCACCGCGGTAGCGGGTGGCGTGCAGGTAATCGAACTGCACGTCCTGGCCGCGTGCGCCCAGCTCCAGCGCAAGCTGGCCGGCGAACGGCAGCGCGCCGTGCATGATCGACAGGAACAGCGGGACCTCGCCCTTGTAATCGCGCGCGATGGCGTCGGCGATGCCAGCGATGGCCTTGTCGATGGTGGGACGGTCGACCAGCAGGTCGGCCTGGGCCAGGGCCTGGGAAATGGTGAGGTTGGGCATCAGACGGTTCTTCCAAGGGTGTCAAGCAAACGGGATTGGGTGGTGCCGTGGCGGGAATCGGCCAGCAGGCCGTCCCAGCCCAGCGCGCCGCGACCGATCAGGCCGAGCAGCGCAGCGGTGTTGAGGGTGCGGCCTTCGACCGCGCGCAGTGATTCTTCCACCAGTTCGGGGTGGCAGACCAGCACCACGTCGCAGCCGGCCTCAAGGTGCGCATCCACGCGCGCCTTGACGCCACCGGCCGAGAACGAGGCGGCCATGCCGATGTCATCGGAGAAGACCACACCACGGAAGCCCATCTCCTCGCGCAGGATCTGCTGGATCCAGCGTGGCGAGTAGCCGGCCGGCTCCGGCGCGACCTGTGGGTAGACCACGTGGGCCATCATCACCGCATCGGCGCCGGCAGTGATGCCGGCCGCGAACGGGATCAGGTCCAGCGCGCGTAGTTCATCGAGCGAACGCGGGTCGCTCGCATCGTGGAAATGGGTGTCTTCCAGCACGGTGCCGTGCCCGGGGAAATGCTTGAGCGTGGCAGCCATGCCGACGCTGTGCATGCCGCGCACATAGGCAGCGGTGAACGCAGCCACCACCTGCGGGTCCGCGCTGAACGCGCGATCGCCGATGGCCAGGTTGCCACGGCCCAGATCGACCACCGGGGCGAAGCTGAGGTCCACGCCGCTGGCGCGCACTTCACTGGCCATCAGCCAGGCATGCTGTTCGGCCAATGCCAGCGCAGCCTCGGGATCGGTGGCGTACAGGGCATCGAAGCCCTGCAGCGGCGGCAGCGCGCTGTAACCGTCACGGAAGCGCTGCACGCGCCCGCCTTCCTGGTCCACGCAGATCAGCTGCGGGCGCGGCGCGGCGGCGCGGATGGCCGCCGACAGCTCGGCCACCTGCTCGCGCGAGGCGAAATTGCGCTTGAACAGGATCACGCCGGCCACGGCGTCGTGCTGCAGCCACTCGCGTTCCTGGGCGGTGAGTTCGGTCCCGGCAACGCCGATCACGAGCATGGGGTGTCTCCAATACGGGGCGCCACCATGGCGCACTGCCGCATTGTCGCAGAACCCGCGCGCAGCGTCAGACCTCGCAGCCGTCCGGGGCGCAGCCAGCGCCCTGCCCGGCAGCCCCTGCCGGCGGGGTTTCCGCCGCGATCTGGCGCAGCGCCTGGGCGAAGGCCTCCGGCGGCTGGGCCCCCTGGATGGCGTACGTATCGTCGATCACGAAGGTGGGCACCGACTGAATGCCAAACCGCTGCGCCTGCGCCAGTTGTGCCTGGATCTCCGCCAGCCCTTCCTCACCGGCCAGCAGTGTGGTGATCCGATCGGCGCTGAGGCCACCGGCGGCGCCGGCATCGATCAGGGTCTGCGGCTCGGCCAGGTTGCGGCCCTCTGCAAAATGCGCGCGGAACAGGGCCTCGCCGACCGCGGCCTGGACGCCTTCACGCCCGGCCAGCCACATCAGGCGGTGCGCTGGCAGCGTGGTGACCCGGACCTGGCCCTGGTCGAAATCCATCGGCAGGCCTTCAGCGCGCGCAGCGGTCTGGGTCTGGGTCAGGATCTGCTCGGTGCGCTCGGCACTGCCGAACTTGGCCGCATAGGCCTCGCGCAGCGGTACCGGGGTGGTGCCCGCGTCGGGATCCAGCAGGAAGGGGTGCCAGTGCACCTCCACCTCGGGGGCGTCATCCCCCAACAGCGCCAGGCCCTGCTGGAACCGGTGCTTGCCGATCCAACACCAGGGACACACCACATCCGACCAGATATCGATTTTCATCTCGCCAGATTGTGGGTGCTGCGCGGCGTTTACAAGGTCTGGCGGTCAGCCGCGTTCAGCACTGGACCAGCGTGAAAACGGATGGGCAGCCAGCGCCAGATTGTAATAACGGACCTCGTCGGTGACCTCAGCGCCGGCCCAGTCGGGCAGCGTGATGGCCTGATCGGCGTGCTCGAGCTCGACTTCGGCCACCACCAGCCCGGCGTTTTCGCCCAGGAACTCGTCCACTTCCCACAGCAGCCCCTCGTGCTCGACCAGATGCCGACGCTTGTCGATCAACCCGCCGACACACAGCGCCAGCAGCGCGCGCGCATCGTCCACCGGGATCGGGTAATCGAACTCCTGCCGGGTATGCCCGATCTCGCGCGATTTCATGTTGAGGAAGGCCTGCTCGCCCTGGATGCGCACGCGCACCGAGGCCTTCTGTGCGCCGCTGTCCAATGAGGCGGAGTCGTTGAGATAGCCCTGCGCCATCGGGATCACCGCGTGCGCGGCAGTGCGCCAGCCCTCACTGGTGACGAGGTATTTGCGTTCGATTTCAATGCCCATGCGCACAGTATGCGGCGATCACGATCATGCGGCCACGGCCTGCTCCTATACTGGTCGGCTGCCCTGCAAGGACGCCCGATGAAGCCGCTCTTCCCCACGCTGTTGTTGACCCTGCTGCCACTGCCCGGGTTCGCCGCGACGCCGCCCACGCCGCCCACGCCTGCGCAGATCGAGGCGGCGATCATGGCCATGATCGAGGCGGAGAAGAAGCCGGCGGCCTCCGCGCAGGATCTGCTGCTGCAATCGATGTTCACCCCGCGCGGGTTCGAGCATGGCCCGTGCTTTGCCAGCACGACGGTCACCGGTGCCTACGAGTGCCTGGTCGGCATGGAGATCGGGCTCAAGAACCGCTACCGGATGCTGCGCTTCGTTCCGCAGGGCATGGGCTGGGCGATGCAGCGGGCCGATGTCGATGCGCCGGTTCCCCCGCGCGAGCGTGTCCGCGAACTGCTCATCGAACAGCTCGGTCATCGTGCCGCATCCATCACCGATGCCGCCGCCCGCGACGAACTGCGCGCCTACCAGCAGCGCGTGCAGATTCTTGCGGTCGACGACTGCGAACTGCACAGCACGCAGTCGCCGGACATCCGCTGCGATATCACCGCGGGCGATGACACCGAGCGCGGGACCTACCCGCAGACCTATGTGTTCGACGCACAGGGCCAGTGGCAGAACGCCGCACCGGGGAACGGCCGGTAAGCGCGAACGCCGTCAGCGCTTTTCGAACACCGCGATGCTTTCCACGTGCGCGGTGTGCGGGAACATGTCCATCGCGCCGGCCGAGACCAGGGTGAAGCCCTGCTCATTGACCAGGTAGCCGGCGTCGCGCGCCAGCGAGCCGGGATGGCAGCTCACGTAGACGATCCGCTTGAACTGCTTCAGCGGCAGCTGCTGCAGCACTTCGATGGCGCCCGAGCGCGGCGGATCCAGCAGCAGCTTGTCGAAGCCCTGGCGCATCCACGGCGTCTGGCGCTGGTCCTGGGTCAGGTCCGCTGCGTAGAACTCGGCATTCCCCAGCCCGTTGCGCACGGCGTTCTCTTTCGCACGTGCCACCAGGCCGGCATCGCCTTCCACACCGACCACGTTGCGCACGGTGCGCGCCAGCGGCAGGGTGAAATTGCCCAGCCCGCAGAACAGATCCAGCACGCGCTCGTCCGGGCCCGCATCGAGCAGCGCCAGCGCGTGGGCGATCATCTGCACGTTGAGCTTGGCGTTGACCTGGATGAAGTCCAGCGGACGGAACGCCAGCTCGACATCCCACGGTGCCAGCTTGAACGACAGCGGCACCTCGGCCGGCCACAGCGGGTGCACCGACTCCACGCCGCCGGGCTGCAGCGAGATCGCAAAACCATGTTCCTGCCCGAAGGCAGTCCATGCGGCGCGGTCAGCGTCGCTGAGCGGTTGCATGTGGCGGATGGTCAGGACGATCGCGTCATCCCCGGCGATGAATTCGATCTGGGGGATATCGCGTTTGCCATCGAGCGTCTCGATGAACTCGGACAGCACGCCGACCTTCATGCCGATTTCCGGAATGACGGTCAGGCACTGGCTCAGGTCCGCGACGAAGCGCGGATCCAGCTCGCGGAAGCCGACCAGGGTCTTGTCCTTCTTCTCCACGCGGCGCACCGAGAAGCGGCCCTTGCGGCGGTAGCCCCAGCTGTCGCCGACCAGCGGCGGCAGCACAGTGCCCGGCGTGACGTGGCCGATCCGGGTCAGGTTGTCGATCAGCACGCGCTGCTTGGCCACGATCTGCTCCGACTCCTCCAGATGCTGCAGCACGCAGCCGGCGCAGACGCCGAAATGCGGGCAGCGCGGGGTCACCCGCTGCGGCGAGGCCTGTACGACCTCGAGGGTCCGGGCTTCATCGAAATGACGATTGCGCGCGGTCGGCTCGGCGGTCACCACCTCACCCGGCAGCGCGCCGGTGATGAAGGTG
>DMZT01000237.1 GCA_003484865.1 Stenotrophomonas sp. | reverse complement strand
CGGTCACGACGGTGCAGTTCATCGTGCAGATCAACGGCAGCCAGCCACCGGTGGACGAGCAGAACGCGGCCCAGGCGCCGTCCGGATCGACCACGGGCGTGTCCGAGTAGGCGAACAAGGTGCCCGAGGTGCCGAGGCTCATCGCCAGGCGGCCGGGCACGACGCAGCCGGTACCGATGGCGGCCATCATGTTGTCGCCCCCGCCGACCGCTACCTTCACCGTCCCGGGAAGCCCCAATACGCCCGCCGTGGCCGGATCGATAGCGAACAGCTCGTCGGGTGCGGCGATGCGCGGCAGGCACAGGGCCAGGTCGCGCGCCGGATCGGTCGCGCGCAGCAGCGCGGCCGACCAGGTCCGGGTGCGCACGTCCAGCCAGCCCGTGCCCGACGCATCGCCGTACTCGCAGAAGCGCTGGCCGGTCAGCACGAAGTTGAGGTAGTCGTGCGGCAGCAGGATCGTTGCGAGCCGGGCGTAGGCGTCGGGCCGATGCGTCTTCGTCCAGGGCAGTTTGGACGCGGTGTAACCGGTCAGGATGGGGTTGCCGGCCAGCGCAATCGTGCGCGCGGGTCCGCCGAGTGCGTCCATGATCTGCACGCACTCGGCCGAGGTGCTGGTGTCGCACCACAGCTTGGCCGGTGCCAGGACCTCACCCGCGGCATCGACCGGTACGAAGCCGTGCTGTTGCCCTGAGACCGCCAGCGCGGAGATGCGGGAACGCACCTTGGAATCGATCGCACGGAAGCAGGCCTGAAGGGCGGCGACCCACGCGGCCGGCTGCTGCTCACGGCTGCCATCGGCGGCGGACGCCAGCTCCAGAGGTGAGCTCGCGCTGGCGATGAGATGCCGCCCGGCAGGGTCGTACACCACGACTTTCAGACTCTGCGTACCTGCATCGATTCCTGCAACCAGATCCATCTATCTCATCCCGTGGGTGTATGGAGGTAGCGCTACCATTTCTGTGCAACAGCGAGCTGCCCCGTCATGCCAGGGCTGAGACCCGTGGCCAGACGTCCCGCGCCGCCCTGCAGTAGCGTTCGATGAACGCTGCCTGCGACGGCATCGTCGCGACCGCCTGCTCCACTGGCTGGCGGATCCGCATCAACAGCGTGCGCAGGTCCGCGTCGCTGATGGCAGCGGCGAGCGGATGCGGAGGTCCCGGCTGGATCCCCTGCCCCATCAGCACGCTCGTCCAGGAGTCGACCCGGAACAGCTCGCCGGGGTCCTGCCAGGCATGCGCACGTTCGCGCCAGGCCCGCAGCCGGACCGCGAGCGATTCGGGCAGGTCCATGTCACGACAGGCCTTCCACATCGGCTCGTCGCGCTGGTTGGCGTGGTAGTGCAGGATGATGAAGTCGCGCACGTGCTCCATCTCCTGCCGGCTGACCTCGTTGTACAGGTCCACCAGCGCCGGGCTGATGCCGTCGGATGGGAACAACTGGATCAGGCGCACCACCGCGCTGATGGTCAGGTGGATGCTGGTCGATTCCAGCGGCTCGATGAAGCCACTGGCAAGCCCCAGTGCCACCACGTTCTTGTTCCATGCCTTCAACCGGCGCCCGCTGCGGAACGGCACCAGCCAGGGGTCCCGCAGGGGCGGGCCATCAACGTCGCGCAGCAGCTTGGCGTGCGCCTCGTCATCGGACATGTGGCGGCTGGAGAACACCAGCCCGCAGCCGACCCGGTGTTGAAGCGCGATATGCCACCGCCACCCGGCTTCGTGCGCGATGGCGCGGGTATACGGAACCGGCGGCGCGACCGATGCGGTCTGCACCGCAACGGCACGATCACTGGGCAACCATTCGTGCCAGTCCTCATAGCCGGTATGCAGGGTCTGCTCGGTCAACAGGCCGCGGAAGCCCGTGCAGTCGATGAACAGGTCGCCCTCGATGACCTGCCCGTCTTCCAGCACCAGGCAGGCAATGGAGCCGTCGTGGGCATCTTGGCGGACCTCGCGGATCTTGCCTTCCACCCGTCGCAGCCCGTGGCCTTCGGCTTTGCGGCGCAGGAATTTCGCGTAGAGCCCGGCGTCGAAGTGATAGGCGTAGTTGACCTGGGGCTGGGTCTCCAGCGTAAACCGGTCATGCCACGAGGCCGCGCTTTCCAGGCAGAAATCGCCCAGGTCCGACGGCATGCCGCGGCGCAGGCTGTCCAGCCAGAAATGGTGGAACGGTGTGGCCCAGGTGCCCTGCCCGATCGTGCCGAACGGATGGATGAAACGTTCCCCGGGGCGACGCCAGTTCTCGAACGAGATCGAGAGCTTGAACGTGCCGGCGACGGCCTGCAGGAACTCCTGCTCATCGATCTGCAGAAAACGGTGAAACGTGCGGATGGGGGGCACGGTCGACTCGCCGACACCCACCGTGCCGATCTGCTCGGACTCCACCAGGGTGATGTCCAACTGATCACGGAACTGGTGCGCCAGCGCACAGCCGGCCAGCCAGCCGGCGGTGCCGCCACCGGCGATGACGACCTTGCGGATGCGCCCTTGCGTTGTGTTCGCCACGTTCAATGCGGTGCTCCCATCAGCGGTTGAGTCGAGCCAGCAGCTGGGCGCGCATGCGGCGCGCCTGCGGCTCGTCGAACGGTGCCAGGTCGCCCCGGGCGGCGTCGGGCAGGTGGTGTCCTGCACGCTCACCCGGGCCGAAGACGTAGTACTCGAAGATCGTTGCCCAGGCCTGCTTCTCGCGCGCAGGCAGGTCGCGCACGGCCCACATCGCGTGGTGGAGTGCCGGTAGCGGCGAGGACAGGAAGGCCGGCGAGCTGCGCCACCAGTAGTTCACCAGCACATTGAAAGGCGCGAGGCTGCGCACGTGGTGCCACCATAGGCTGGGAATGAAGATCGCATCGCCGGGTTCCAGCTCGGCGGTCTGTGCGCTTGCCAATGCATCACGGAATCGCGGGTGGCGCGAGAAGTCCGGGCGGTCGAAATCCACCACGCTCACTACCTGTCCGCCCGGGGTGGGTTCCAGCGGCCCCGGATACAGGTTGTCGATCTGCTCCGGCGGAAACAGCGTGAACCGGCGCCGACCTACGGCGCAGCACGCCAGGTTGTCGGGCGTGTCGAAATGGCAGGAGGCGGTCACGCGGTTGCCGATCCAGATGCTTGCCGAAGCGTCGATGCCCTGCCCGGCCAGGCCGGCATCGTTGTGCTGCGCGAACCCGGGCAGCGCTCGATCGATCAGCAAGGACGCGACATAGTAGGTGGGCGGCCGCGGTGCCTCGAGGGTGGCTTCAATCTCGTCCAGCACCTGCGTCAACAATCCGCGCCGGACCTCGACGTTCAACCGGGTGAAATCCTCGTTATAGAACGGGCGCCCCTCGATCTCAGGCCCGCCGAAGGAGTACGGGACCGGCACACCTGCCTCGAAGCCGCGCAGATAGCCCAGTGCCGCCTGCGTGGAGCGTAACCCGGCCTGCACCAGCGCCCAGTCGCGCGCGATGCCGCGCAGTACCACCGGCTCGCCGGCGGCCACCAGTGCCTCCAGCGGAAGCGCGCCAGGCGCCAGGCCTTCCAGTGTCCGCATGGAAATGCCGTCCAGCACCGGTCAGTTCCTGCCCGCCGCAGCGGCGGCATCCTGCAGACGCAGACGTTTCTGTTTCTCTGCGATCAGGCGACGCATGTTGTGCAGCGACGCCAGCATCAGGTACGCCCCTTCCAGGTAGCCGGCGCGATTGAGTTCGGCCAGCGCCGGACCGTCCAGCTGGGCAAGCCGGTCACGGTCGATGGCGTGCAGGCCGTTGACACCGACCCGATGCTCCTGGGCAACCTGCACGTCGAGCGTGATCGGGTGAATGAGGCCTTTAGCATCCAGCTCGGCAAACATCGCCGCCCCGAAGGCGTGTCCCTCGTGGATACCGCGCAGCACGCCTGCGATGTGGTCCAGATAGGGTGTGTTGCCCCCCTGCGGCAGGAATACCGGCTCGCCCTGCATCGCCGTCACGCGCGGGTGATCCAGATCTACGTGCAGCACCGCTTCCTGGGTGAGCGTGCCATCGATCCGGTTTTCCTGGAAGCCGATCAGGAACGGCCCCTTGGCCGCCGCCCCGGGCAGGTAGGACGCATTCCAGCGGCCGTCCTGCAGGTAAAGATTCTCGTGCTGCTCAAACCCAAGCAGGACCACGGACTGCCACTCACCCGTGGCGGCGTCCCTGCGAAGGAAAATGGGGTATTCGCGCTGCAGTTCGGCGAACTCGCTCGGGTAGGCCGGCACCATGCCGACCGCATCGCCAAACGCGGACCCGAAATCGGTGGCCACGCGCAGATCGCGGTGGGCGATGTTGTTGAGCATTTCGTAACGCGGCATGGTGTTATTCCAACCCCATCAGGACCCTTGAACGGGTGCCGCTGCCAGGGCAGCGGCACCCCCACACGTCAGAACCTGTAACGAACGCCGAGCATGTAACGCGGGCTCTGGTCAGCCAGCTTCACGATCATCTGCGAGGTGCGCGAGCGCCAACGGACGTCCTCACCGGTCAGGTTGATCGCCTCAAGACCGAACGACCAGTGATCATCCAGGGTGTAGTTCACACTGAGATCCCACTGTTCGTACGCTTCCACGTAGTACGGATTGCGACTGGTCCCCTGGTTGGCGAGGATCAGGTACTGGTCGCGCCAGTTCCACGCCAAACGCACCGACCAACCATATTTTTCGTACATTAGCACGGCGTTTGCGGTGTCACTGAGGCCGGTCAACGAGAACTGGTCGATGCCCGGGTCGCCCCCGTTGTTGTAGCCGACATCGCCATCCACCAGGGTGTAGTTGGCGAGGACGCCAAAGCCGGTATCGCCGAAGAAGTACTGACCCCCGAGCTCCCAACCGTGCAGTTTTGCCTGGTTCTGGTTGATGGGACGGTTGACGCTGAACTGGTAGAGCGGATCATCGCCCTCCCCGTACAGGTCATAGGCCGCTTCGGTGGCCAGGACCTGCGCGTCGGTACCGTTGTAGGCGCCCAGTCCGGCCGGATTGTTGCGCAGCAAGGCCAGCGCGGTGAACAGGGCCGTATCGTTGGCCGAGCAGGCCGCCGCATTGGCCGCGCCGACCTGGGTGATACAGGCGCCGCTGTTGAGGAACGCCAACGCGGCCTGCGCATCCGGGCCGGCGGTAGGATCCCTCAGCCCATACAGGTTCTCCTGCACGATGGTGTTGCCGATGAAGTTGTTGACGGACTTGTTCCAGTACGTCAACGACACGTAGCTCGCATCGGCGAAGTACCACTCCAGTGCCAGGTCGAGGTTGTCCGACTCCAGCGGCTTCAGCTGCGGGTTCTGTGCGGTGCCGCTGGCCCGCGAAGACGGATCGATCAGCACCGAGCCAAACGGTTGCTGTGCGGTCGGGCCTGCGTAGAGGTTGCCGATCGGCGCGCGCGCGATACTCTTGCCGAACGAGACGCGTGCCTTCAGATCG
Organism: Stenotrophomonas sp.; assembly: GCA_003484865.1. Taxonomy (GTDB): domain Bacteria; phylum Pseudomonadota; class Gammaproteobacteria; order Xanthomonadales; family Xanthomonadaceae; genus Stenotrophomonas. The sequence continues at coordinate 1,001 of DMZT01000237.1, read as the reverse complement.
TCCATGAGGTCGATGCTGAAATCGAGGTTGGGCAGGATGTAGCTGTAGCTGTTCTTCTCGGTGAACGGCTGCTGCTCATCGGACAACACCACGCGGAAGTCGTTGTTGGACTGCCATTCGATGGCTTCCGGGATGGCGATGACCGACGTCGACACCACATCGGTGGTCTCATAGCGCACGCCCAGGCGGGTATTGGTGCGCAGGCCGCCCAGCTCGCCGTCCAGCTCGACCTGGAAATAGGCCGACTTGGTCTTCTCTTCCACCAGGTTGTCGGCGGCGCGCTGCGGGCTCACGCCAAGACTGGCGCCATAGTTGTCCGCGGCCCATTGCGCCAGGCGGCCCGCATCGCCGCGCCAGGCGGTGAAGCTGTTGGCATTGAAGTCGTTGAACAACCCGACGATGTTGACCGGCTGCAGCAGGTCCATCAGCCCGTTGGCCACATCCCCGTCAACGTTGGCCACGCCCCAGTCGCCCAGGGTGTTGTAATTCTCCGCGGCCTGGATCCGGTGGGTGGTCTGCTTGCTGGAGTCCACGCCAAACTGGAAGCGCCCCCGGTCGAAGCTCCATTCACCGTCGACGCGTCCCTGCTTGATCTCGCTGACCTGGGTCTGCGAATTGATGCGCAGCACCTGCGAACCAATTTCGCCCGGCACGAAGCCCGGGTTGACCACGCCGTTGGTCTTGGCGATGGCATCGGCCGTGCTCGGGTACCAGACCTGGGTGCCCACGGGCAAGCCGTTGTTGAAGTTCATCTCCTGTACCCACGACCCACCGCAATGCGGCCCGGTAGTGCAGTTGTTGGTGCCGGCGATGCTGCTGAAGATGGAGCCGCCGCCGGTGAGCGGGTCGTTCGGTCGGCTCTCGTTCTTTGAATTGTGCGCGTCGAAGGTCAGCTTGAACCGGTCGGTGACGTTCCACAGTGCATTGAAGCCGAGGGACCCCAGCTTGTACTTCTGCATGCTGCGCTGCTGCTCAAGCCCGAAATCCTTGGTGCCCCCGAT
>DMZT01000361.1 GCA_003484865.1 Stenotrophomonas sp. | reverse complement strand
ATGGCTTCCTGATTGCCCTGGCGGCTTCGTGCCAACGCCAGCGTTTCCTCGCGGTCGCGCCCCGCGCCAAGGCGGAACGTGGTTTCACTGCGGTCGCCCGGCGCCAGCTCCAGCGGCACCTGGATCGCCGCGCAGGGATCCATGCCCGCACCGGCCCGTGCATCCAGACGCTCGCGACGCAGCGCCGCAGGTGCGTGCAGGCCACCGTTGCGGCCGATGAACTCCAGGCGGTCACAGGTCCAGCCGCAGCCCTCGGCATCGGTGTCGAAGAAGGCCATCCGGCCGCCGAACTCGGTGCTGTAGCTGTTGCGCGCCAGCAGCGCCCCGGTCTGCGGGTCGCGTTCGGTGACCACGTGCATGCGCGACTTCGGGCGCAGGTCACCCATGACCCATTCCACGTAGCCGATGGCCGACAGGCGCCGTGGCCGGCCCGAGAGGTTGTGCAAGCGCAGGACCGAGAACTTCAGCGGTGCGGTGACATCGACGAAGACCCACAACTCGCTGGCGATGCCGTCTTCGATATGCTCGTAGACCGTGTAGCCAAAGCCGTGGCGGGTACGGTACGCCCCGGTGCCCCGGCATGGCAGCGGCATCGGCGACCAGACACGGCCGGTGTCCTCATCGCGCACGTAGAAGGCTTCGCCGCCGGTATCGGACACCGGATCGTTGAGCCAGGGCGTCAAGCGGAATTCGTGTGCGTTTTCAAACCAGGTATAGCCCGGTGCACTTTCGCTGACGACCGTGCCCAGGCGGGCGTTCGCGATCACGTTCGCCCACGGGGCCGGGGTCGGGGCACCTTCGCGCACCACCACCACGTACTCGCGGCCATCCTCGCTGAAACTGCCGGTGCCGTTGTCGAATCGGCCGGCGCCGCGGTACGGAAGGAACGGCCACGGGTCGTCCACCTCTTCGTCGTGCTCAACGCCCGGGGGCAGGCCGGGTTCGGGCCCCGGGTCGGCGACGACGGGCAGCCCGGGCGTCTCTTCCATCGCCAGGGCCAGCTCCTGCTGCTCCGCCTGCGGCACCAGGGCCGGAATCCGTCGCACAGGCAGCGGCTGGCGCCCCACCTGCGCCGCCAGCGTGCCGTCCTCGTCGCTGAGCACCACCCGTGCCACGGCCTGCAGCAGAACGCGGTCCTCGTGGCTCATGTTCTGCACCGGCCGCACGAAAATGCCGCCGGGGCGATCGAGCAGGCCCGTCTCCGAACTGGCGGCCACCATCCCCAGGATCTGGTCCTGCAGTTCCTGCCGATAGCCGGCCTTGCTGTCGTTCCAGATGACCAGATCGGTGTTGAGTCCCTTCTGGCGCCAATACGCGTGCGCCTGCACCAGCTGCCTGACCAGTTCCACGTTCTCCGCGTCGGTGACCTTGAGCAGCACGATGGGCAGGTCGCCCGAGATGGCATGGCCCCACAGCCCGGATTGTCCGCGCTGGTTCTGCTGCAGGACGGCGTCGCCCGCGCGCAGCAGCGGATTGGCATACAGCACGTGGCTGGCCAGGCGCTCGTACAGCGAGGCCTCGGCCTGGCTGGCGTTGATCTGCCGGCGCACCACCTGGCTGTGTGTCCAGGACAGGTCGAAGACGCGGTCTGCCAGGCGGCGATCCCGGTACTTGTCGACCATCGCCTCGCAACCGGTGCGGTCGGCGCCGATGCCAAACACCATGTCCAGCTGCACGGTCTGCTCGGGCTCCAGCACCACCCGCACGCGGATGGCCACGATCGGGTCGAGCACCGAGCCGTCCGTGCCGGAGAGGTCGATATCGGTGGTCAACGCCTGCGGCGTCCGCGGCGTGTTGCCACGGCCCAGGAAGCGCGCACGGTCGGTTTCGTAGGAGATCGACACGACCTCGGCGTCATGCACCGCGACCAGATGGAACATCCACGGTGGCACTTCGTCGTGCGAACGGGGCCGACGCGTGCAGAGCACGGCCTGCTTGGCGGCCAGGATCTCGCTCTGCACGAAAAGGTTGCTGAAGGCCGGATGCGCGTCGTCCGACGCTGCGGGCGCCAGCACCACTTCGGCATAGGTGGTGATCTCCACCGTGCGCTGGCGACGGCCGCGGTTGGTCAGGCGCAGGCGCCTGAGCTCGATGTCGTCCTCGGCGGAAATGGCGACCTGCAGGTGGCTCTCGCAGCCGCGGCGGGCACCGCGGAACTCTGCCTTGGCGTCGGAGAAGATCGCCTCGTAATGGTCCAGCGCCACGCAGGTGGGCTGGTAGGCCGCAGACCAGAACTCGCCGCTGTCCACGTCGCGCAGGTAGCAGAATGTGCCCCAGGCATCGGTGGTGCCGTCTTCGCGCCAGCGGGTGAGCGACAGGTCGCCGTGGCGGCTGTAGCCGCCGCCGGCATGGGTCAGCATGCCGTGGTAGCGGCCGTTGGAAAGCAGCTGCACTTCCGGGCGCGGGCCCGCCGGGTCGCGCACGACGCGCAGGGAGGTCTCGTGCTCGGCCATGGCCGAGTGCTCGCCCAGGGCTTCGACCTCATGCGGATGGAACACGCCGATGCGCGGAATACGTTCCTGCAGCAGCAGCAAGGTGGCCTGGAACTCGGTATCGGCAACGAAACGGCGCTGCATCGGCTGGTCGCGCAACAGGTAATCCAGCGACAGCAGGCCCATGCCCTGGTGGTGGGCCATGAACGAACGCAGCAGAACGTGATCCTGCCCCGGCGGTACCCGGGCGGGGGTGTAGTCGATCGCTTCGTACATGCCAAAGCGCCCGGAGAACCCGAGACCTTCGAGTGCCTGGAGGTTCTGGCACGCCGCCTCCGGCGCCACCATCAGCGCCATCATGCTGGCATAGGGCGCGATCACTCGATCCTGGCCCAGGCCGCGTTTGAGACCCAACCCGGGCACGCCGAACGCGCGGTACTGGTAATTCAGGCGGGCATCGACGGCGTTATAACCGGACTCGGACACGCCCCATGGCAGGTTCAAGCTGCGGCCGTAGACGATCTGCGCCTCGACCGCATGCCGCGCGGTCTGGTCGAGCAGCGTATCCGGATAGCTGGGCATCACCAGCTGCGGCATGAGGTACTCGAACATCGAGCCACTCCATGACAGCAGCGTCGGCGTGCCGTTGACCTCGGTGAGCATCCGGCCAAGCGCGAACCAGCTCTCCTGCGACAACTGCCCTTGGGCGATGGCGACGAAGGCGCACAGCCGCGCTTCGGACGCCAGCAGGTCGTAGAAGCTGTTGTCGAGGCGGTGGTCGTCGACGTTGTAGCCGATCGAGAGCAGGTTGCGGGTACGGTAGAACAGGAACCCGTACTCCATCAGCGAGAACTGCCCGGCGCGGTGTGCCAACGCCTGCAGCTGCTCGATGCGCG
>DMZT01000235.1:2448-3091 GCA_003484865.1 Stenotrophomonas sp. | reverse complement strand
CACGCGTGCCATCGCCTCGGGATCGCGGCCCAAGGCCAATGCGAACAGCACCACCACCAGCAACGCGAACAGCAAGGGCTGCAGCGCATCGCCGCGGCGGCGCCAGAGCAGGCGCATGTCGCGGGCGACCAGCGCCCGCGCGGTCTGCCATAGACCCGGTTCGGTACCCGGCGCGATCATGCCGCCGCTCCCAGGGTCAGCAGGCGCGTGCGCACTGGTGGCGCGGCGTACGCGCCGTGGGTGGTGACCAGGGCGGCACCGCCGCTGCGCAGGTGCGCGGAAATCATGCGGTTCACCAGGTTGATGCCGTCCAGATCGAGATTGGCGTACGGCTCGTCAAGCAGCCACAGCGGCGCGGGCGAGAGCCAGATGCGGGCCAGCGCCAGGCGTCGCTTCTGCCCGGCCGACAGCTGTCGCACCAAGGTGTCCTCATAGCCGGCCAGGCCGACGATGGCCAGCGCGTTGCCGGGCATCTGGCGGGCGCGGCGGCCGTGCAGTCCGCACAGGAAATGCAGGTTCTCCAGCGTGTCCAGGTCCGGCTTCAGTGCGGGCAGGTGGCTCAGGTAGGCCACATAGTTCGCGCGCTCCTTGTGCCCGGCACGCTTGCCATCGATATCGACCTGGCCGCTGCCGGCGCGCAGCA
>DMZT01000235.1:0-2237 GCA_003484865.1 Stenotrophomonas sp. | reverse complement strand
GGGTGGTCTTGCCGGCGCCATTGTCGCCCTGCACCAGCAGGGCTTCGCCGGCATCCACGTGCAGGTCCAGCGGGCCGAAGACGGGTTCGTCGTTGCGACTGAAGCCAAGGCCATGCGCGGCCAGCAACGGAGGGGCGTTCAAGGGGCGGGATCTTTGCACCGGAATGGGCCGCCATTGTATCGGGGGAACGGGCAGGATGATTTGCGTACACTGGGAGTTCCCCCGGTTCTTTCCCTGCTGCCGATGCAACCGCAAACCAAGCTGCCCAAGGTGGGCACCACCATCTTCACCGTGATGTCCCAGCTCGCCGCCGAACACGGCGCGGTCAACCTGGGCCAGGGGTTCCCGGATTTCTCCGCACCGCAGCGGCTGATCGATGAAACCGTCGCCGCGATGCAGGGCGGTCTGAATCAATACCCGCCAATGACCGGCGTGGCGCCGCTGCGCCAGGCCATCGCGCAGAAGTCACTGGATCTGTACGGCGCCCAGGTGGATCCGGATACCGAGATCACCGTCACCAGCGGCGCCACCGAGGCGATCTTCAACGCCATCCACGCCGTGGTCCGCCCCGGCGAGGAGGTGATCGTGCTCGACCCGGCCTACGACTGCTACGAGCCGGCGATCGACCTGGCCGGCGCGCGTGCCGTGCACGTGCCGCTGGACCCGCAGACCTTCGCGGTCGACTGGGACCGCGTGCGTGCCGCGATCACCCCGCGCACCCGCCTGCTGATGGTCAACACCCCGCACAACCCGTCCGGCGCGATGCTGACCGCCGAGGACATGCAGGCGCTGGCCGATGTGTTGCGCGGCACCGACATCTACCTGATCTCCGATGAGGTGTACGAGCACATCATCTACGACGGTCGTCGCCACGAATCCTCGCTGCGCCATCCGGAACTGCGCGAGCGCGCGTTCGTGATTTCCAGCTTCGGCAAGACCTACCACTGCACCGGCTGGAAGATCGGTTATGCCATTGCGCCGCCGGCGATGACCGCCGAGTTCCGCAAGGTGCATCAGTACAACACCTTCACCAGCTTCGGCCCGGCCCAGTACGGCTTCGCCGCGATGATCCGCGATGAGCCCGAGCACCATCTGGAACTCGGTGCGTTCTACCAGGCCAAGCGTGACCGCTTCCGCGAGCAGCTGCTGACCACGCGCCTGACACCGCTGCCGGTGCCGGGTGGCTACTTCCAGCTGGTGGATTACGCGGCCGTCAGCGATCTGCCGGACCACGAATTCGTGAAATGGCTGACGATCGAGAAGGGCGTGGCGGCGATCCCGCTGTCGCCGTTCTATGAGACCGCCCCGGCCGGCCAGCGTCTGGTCCGCCTGTGCTTTGCCAAGAACGACGCCACGATGGACGCGGCGATCGACCGCCTGCGGGCACTGTGATGGGTGCCGTGACCGAGCTGCAGGATCTGCGCATTTCCCTGATCCAGGGCGACACCCGCTGGCACGACCCGGCGGGTAACCGCGCGCATTACGGTGCGCTGTTGGCGCCGCTGGCCGGGCAGACCGATCTGGTGATCCTGCCGGAGACCTTCACCAGCGGCTTCTCCAACGATGCCATCGACAAGGCAGAGGGCATGGACGGCCCCACCGTCGCCTGGATCCGCGAGCAGGCCGTGCGGCTGGGCGCGGCGGTCACCGGCAGCGTGCAGCTGCGGGTGGGCGAGGGCGTCTACAACCGCCTGCTGTGGGCCACGCCGGAGGGCGAGCTGCAGTACTACGACAAGCGCCACCTGTTCCGTTACGGCGGCGAGCACGAGCGCTACGCCGCCGGCCGCGAGCGCCTGTGCGTGGAGTGGAAAGGCTGGCGGATCAATCCGCAGGTCTGCTACGACCTGCGTTTCCCGGTGTTCTGCCGCAACCGCTACAACGTCGAGCGCGCCGATCAGCTGGATTTCGATCTGCAGATTTTCGTGGCCAACTGGCCATCGGCCCGCGCCTATGCGTGGAAGACGCTGCTGCGTGCGCGTGCGATCGAGAACCTCTGCTTTGTGGCGGCGGTGAACCGGATCGGTGTGGACGGCAACGAGCTGCATTACGCCGGCGACAGTGCGGTGATCGATTTCCTCGGCCAGCCGCAGGTGGAAGTGCGCGAAACCGAGCAGGTGGTCACCACCACGATCTCGGCCGCGGCACTCGCCGCCCACCGCGCGCGCTTCCCGGCGATGCTCGATGCCGACAGTTTCAGCCTGCAGGAACGCAGCTGAAACGGTAGTGCCGGCCGCTG
>DMZT01000234.1 GCA_003484865.1 Stenotrophomonas sp. | reverse complement strand
CGCTGCAACGGTTCTGACGGATCTGGCCCTCACCCTTCATCGCAGGATCAGACGATTTTGATAGTCTATGACTATCGTATAGATGCAATCAATGGATTGTCCTTATGGGAATGGAGCCGCTAACCTGTGTTGGTCGCTTCACCCACCCCCTTCACCAAGAGGAACAACGATGTCGCTCATCAACACCCAGATCCAGCCGTTCGAAGCCAACGCCTACCAGAACGGCGAGTTCATCAAGGTCTCCGACAGCACCCTGAAGGGTCACTGGTCCGTGCTGATCTTCATGCCGGCCGCGTTCACCTTCAACTGCCCGACCGAGATTGAAGACGCCGCCGATCATTACGCCGAGTTCCAGAAGGCTGGCGCCGAGGTCTACATCGTCACCACCGACACGCACTTCTCGCACAAGGTGTGGCACGAAACCTCGCCGGCCGTCGGCAAGGCCCAGTTCCCGCTGGTCGGCGATCCGACCCACCAGCTGACCAACGCCTTCGGCGTGCACATTCCGGAAGAAGGCCTGGCCCTGCGCGGCACCTTCATCATCAACCCGGAAGGCGTGATCAAGACCCTGGAGATCCACTCCAACGAGATCGCCCGTGACGTCTCCGAGACCCTGCGCAAGCTGAAGGCTGCCCAGTTCACCGCCGCCAACCCGAACCAGGTGTGCCCGGCGAAGTGGAAGGAAGGCGAAAAGACCCTGACCCCGTCGCTGGACCTGGTCGGCAAGATCTAAGCCGCTCCTCACCCCCATCCCCGCCCGCCGGGGATGGGGGTGAACCCAAGCCGGTGCCCCACGCGCCGGTTTCGGTTCACCCCCATGTCGCGCAGATGCACCCGCGGGGTGCGTCGACGCTGCCCCCTTGCCTGATTCAAGGAGTTTTTCGATGTTGGATGCCAACCTCCAGTCCCAGCTGAAGACCTATCTGGAACGTGTCACCCGTCCGATCCAGATCACGGCGCACGTGGATGACGGCGCCAAGTCGCAGGAAATGCTCGAGCTGCTGAACACGCTGACCACGCTCTCCACGCAGATCCGCCTGGACGTGCGTCGCGACAGCAGCGAGCGCACGCCCTCGTTCGCGCTGACCACGCCGGGCCAGGACATCCACCTGGCCTTCGCCGGCCTGCCGATGGGCCATGAGTTCACCTCGCTGGTGCTGGCCCTGCTGCAGGTCGGTGGTCACCCGTCCAAGGCCACCGCCGAGCTGATCGAGCAGGTGCGCAATCTCGAGGGCGAATACCGCTTCGAAACCTATTTCTCGCTGTCCTGCCAGAACTGCCCGGACGTGGTCCAGGCACTGAACCTGGCGGCGGTGCTGAACCCGCGCATCCAGCACGTCGCGATCGACGGCGGCCTGTTCCCGGCCGAGGTCGAAGCGCGCCAGATCATGTCCGTGCCGACCGTGTATCTCAACGGCGAGGTGTTCGACCAGGGTCGGATGTCGCTGGAGCAGATCGTGGCCAAGCTCGACACCGGCAGCAGCAAGCGCGATGCCGAGAAGCTCAGCGCCAAGGCGGCCTTCGATGTACTGGTCGTGGGCGGTGGCCCGGCCGGCGCGGCCGCGGCGATCTATGCCGCACGCAAGGGCATCCGCACCGGTGTGGCGGCCGAACGCTTCGGTGGCCAGGTGCTGGACACCATGGCGATCGAGAACTTCATCTCCGTCAAGGAGACCGAAGGTCCGAAGCTGGCCGCCGCGCTGGAACAGCATGTGCGCGAGTACGAGGTGGACATCATGAACCTGCAGCGCGCCACCGCGCTGGTCCCCGCCGGCGATGACGGTCTGGTCGAGATCAAACTGGAGAACGGCGCGTCGCTGAAGTCGCGTTCGGTGATCCTGTCCACCGGTGCGCGCTGGCGCCAGATGAACGTGCCCGGCGAAGATCAGTACCGCAACAAGGGCGTGGCGTACTGCCCGCATTGCGACGGTCCGTTGTTCAAGGGCAAGCGCGTGGCGGTGATCGGCGGTGGCAACTCCGGCGTGGAAGCGGCGATCGATCTGGCGGGTCTTGTGACGCATGTGACCCTTCTGGAATTTGATGACAAACTGCGGGCCGATGAAGTACTGCAGAAGAAGCTGCGCAGCCTGGGCAACGTCACCATCATCACCAGCGCCCTGACCCAGGAAGTGCTGGGCGATGGCCAGAAAGTGACGGGCCTGGTCTACCAGGACCGCGTCGGTGGCGATTCGCACCGGGTGGAACTGGAAGGCATCTTCGTGCAGATCGGTCTTCTGCCGAATACCGAATGGTTGAAGGACACGGTGGCGCTGTCACCGCGTGGCGAGATCCTGATCGATGACCGCGGCCAGACCAGCGTGCCGGGTGTCTTCGCCGCAGGCGATTGCACAACCGTTCCGTACAAGCAGATCGTCATCGCGATGGGCGCCGGTTCCACTGCGGCACTGAGCGCCTTTGATCACCTGATCCGCACCTCCGTTCCCAAGAGCAGCGGCGCTGTCGCCGAAGCTGCCTGAAACGTTTCGGTTCCCGGTTCGCCGGGAACCTTGTCTGTCTGCTGGGTAGCCACGCCATCACCCGGTCCATTGCCGTGAGAGGTCCAAGGAAATGAACCTACGTGATTTGAAGTATCTGGTGGCGCTGGCCGACCACCGCCATTTCGGCAAGGCGGCCGCCGCCTGCTTCGTCAGCCAACCCACCCTGTCCACCCAGATCCGCAAGCTCGAGGACGAGCTGGGTCTGCCGCTGGTGGAACGCGCACCGCGCAAGGTCATGCTGACCCCGGCCGGGGTGGAAGCGGCCGCGCGTGCCCGCACCATCGTGGCCGAGGTGGAGCAGATGAAGGAAGCCGCGCGGCGCAGCCGCGATCCGGAAGCCGGCACGGTGCGGTTGGGCATTTTCCCCACGCTGGGCCCGTACCTGCTGCCGCATGTGATCCCCAACATCCGCGAACGCTTCCCGCAGCTGGAGCTGCTGCTGGTGGAGGAAAAGAGCGACGAGCTGCTGGCGCGCCTGCGCGAAGGCAAACTGGATGCGGCGTTGCTGGCGCTGCCGCTGGACGATGACCAGCTGCACGCGGAGTTCCTGTTCGAGGAGCCCTTCCTGCTGGCAGTCTCCGGGCAGCATCCGCTGGCGCGCCGCCAGCATCTGGATGTGCAGGAGCTGTCCTCGCAGAAGCTGCTGCTGCTCGAAGACGGGCATTGCCTGCGTGACCAGGCGTTGGCGGTCTGCCGGTTGTTCGGCGCCAACGAAAAGTCGGAGTTCCGCGCGACCAGCCTGGAAACGCTGCGGCAGATGGTGGCCGCCGATGTGGGCATCACCCTGCTGCCAACCCTCTCGGTCAAACCACCGGTGCCGCGTTCGGAGAACATCCGCCTGCTGGATTTCAGCGGCGATGACCGTCCCAGCCGCCGCATCGCGATGGCCTGGCGCCGCAGTTCGGCGATGACCGGCTTCCTGGAGCAGCTGGCCCAGCAGTTCAAACGACTGCCCCAGGGCCTGTTTGCGCTGGAGACCACCGATGTCCCGGACAACGGTGAGACACGCAGCGCCCGCGCAGGCTGAGCCGGACTGAACCGTCCGGCGGGGCCGATCCCCCGGACGGGTCGCATCCGTCTACGATTGTCAGCACAATAGGACGAGGCGGTGCCAGCAGGCGCCGCCTTTTTGCATGGGTCTTCCACAAACGCAAGGAGCTACACCATGTCCACTTCCAGCGGACTGCCCCCTTCGATCATCGTTTCAAGTCACGACATGGACCGCCTGGACGCCATGCTCGAGTCTCCCGCCGTCAGCCAGACCCCCGCCGGGATCGCCCTGGCTGAAGAACTCAACCGGGCGACCGTTGTGGCGCCGGACCAGGTTCCCGAGGGCACCGTCATGATGCATTCGCGCGTGGAGTGCGAAGATGAGCTGCAGAACGAGAAGCACGTTCTGACGCTGGTCTATCCGCGTGAAGCCGATGTTGAACAGGGCAAGGTGTCCATCCTGGCACCGGTGGGCACCGCCCTGCTTGGCCTGTCGATCGGCCAGACCATGGATTGGGTGGCACCGGGCGGGCGCAAGCTGCGCCTGCGGGTGACCGCCGTCCATCACCAGACCCACGCCTGATCCTGCCTGCTGCGATCCGCGCAGGTTCCACCGTTTCGTCCCAGGAGTTGCAATGAGCACCGTTTCGCTGTCCAAACTCTCCCA
>DMZT01000233.1 GCA_003484865.1 Stenotrophomonas sp. | reverse complement strand
GGCGCGGCCATCGCGTGCGGCTTCGATGGAATCGGTCTGCAGCGATTCGTCCATGCTGCGGCGCAGCCAGAACACCACGATCGCCGCGATGCCGCCGATGCCGAACGCCACGCGCCAGCCCCAGGCGGAGATCTCCGGCTTGTCCCAGAAGGTCAGCATGCTCAGCAGGGTCAGCTGCGCCAGCACGTGGCCACCGACCAGCGTGACGTAGTGGAACGAGGACAGGAAGCCGCGCCGGCCGGGGATGGCGGCCTCGGACATGTACGTCGCGCTGGTGCCGTACTCGCCGCCGGTGGCGAAGCCCTGCAGCAGGCGCGCGAACAGCAGGATCACCGCCGCCCAGATGCCGATCTGCGAGGCGGTCGGGGTGATCGCGATCAGGAACGAACAGGCGGCCATCACCGTGACCGACACCGTCAGCGCCAGCCGGCGGCCGTAGCGGTCGGCGAAGCGGCCGAAGTACCACGCGCCGATCGGGCGCATCAGGAAGGTGGCGGCGAAGATCGCCCACACATACATCGTGGAGTTCTTGTCGGCGGCCGAGAAGAACTGGGATTCGAAGTAGACCGCGAAGACCGAGTAGACGTAGACGTCATACCACTCGACCAGATTGCCGGCCGAGCCTTTGAGGGTATTGGAGATGGAACGCCGCAGGGCGGCCCGGTCGGAAGGTGCCGCGGTGGCGGGGACGGATGTACTCATACAGGGTAGGGGGTCCTGGCGGGGAAGCGTGGATTGCTCTTGTTACCTTACCGCACGTCAAAAACGGGTGCGTGTCAGGCAGCACGAGGCGGCCCGGTGAAATCAGCGTGCCAGCACAAGGGGTGCCGCGCCATCGGCAACGGCCTAGAATTCGTGTTCCCCCGCACTGTGGTGGCCCATGGCCGTCCTACCCGAATCCCCGTCGGCCGCTCCCCGCAGCGGCCTGGTCGTCCTGGCGCTGCTGCTGGTGTACGTGGTCTGGGGGTCCACCTATCTCGGGATCCGGCTGGCGCTGGAGGGCGGCGCGCTGCCGCTGACGATGGTTTCCGGCGGCCGGTTCATCATCGCCGGCTCGCTGATGTACGCCGTGCTGCGCTGGCGTGGCTCGCCTGCCCCGACCCGGCGCCAGTGGCGCAACCTGGCGATCATGGGCCTGACCATGCTGGTGCTGGGCAATGGCATGGTGGTGCTGGCCGAGCGCACGGTGTCCTCGGGCCTGGCCGCGACCGCCGTGGCCTCGGTGCCGCTGTGGATGGCCCTGTTCGGCGCGATGCGCGGGCAGAACGCCAGCCGTGGCGAGTGGCTGGGCATCGCGATCGGCTTCCTCGGCGTGGTCTGGCTCAACGCCGGCAGCAGCCTGACCGCTACGCCGCAGGGGTTGATCCTGCTGCTGATCGCCCCGATCGGCTGGGCCTTCGGCTCGATCTGGGCGCGCGGCCTGGATCTGCCCAGCCCGTTCATGACCGCCGCCGGGCAGATGCTCTGCGGTGGCGCGATGCTGATCGTGCTCGGCCTGCTCAGTGGCGAACGCCCGACCACCTGGCCCAGCATGAATGGGCTGCTGGCGGTGGCCTACCTGTGCATGTTCGGTTCGATCGTCGCCTTCACCGCCTACGTGTGGCTGCTGCACAACGTGCGCCCGGCGCTGGTGGCCAGCTACGCCTACGTCAATCCGGTGATCGCGGTGATCCTGGGCGTGATCATCGGCAACGAGCATTTCGGCGGCCGTGACTTCCTCGCGATGGCGGTGATCCTGGCCGGCGTGGTGGTGCTGACCCTGGCCCGGACGCGCGCGAAGTGAGCCTGCCCGCCCAACACAGCCTGCAGGAACAACGCCGCGGGTTCGCGATCACTGCCTTCACCTTCACCCTGTGGGGCCTGGTGCCGGTCTACTGGCACCTGCTCAAAGCGGTCCCTTCGCAGCAGATCATCGCGCACCGCATCATCTGGAGCACGGTGCTGGTGGTGGCCTGGCTGCTGCTGAGCAACGGAGTGGGCTGGTGGAAGGCCATCGCCGCGCAGCCGCGCGCGCTGCCGACGCTGGCACTGAGCAGCGTGGCGATCGCGTTCAACTGGGGCCTGTACATCTGGGCGATCAACGCCGGGCACGTGATCGAGACCAGCCTGGGGTACTTCATCAACCCGCTGGTCAGTGTGGTGCTCGGCGTGGTGGTGCTCAAAGAGCGCCTGCGCCGCCTGCAGTGGCTCGCGGTGGGCTGCGCGGCCCTCGGTGTGGCATGGCTGACCCTCGATGCGGGAACGCCGCCCTGGATCGCGCTGGGGCTGGCCTGTTCGTTCGGCCTGTACGGACTGCTGCGCAAGATGATCTCGGTGGACCCGGTGGCCGGCCTCGGCGTGGAGAGTCTGTATCTGTTCCTGCCGGCGATCGGGTTCGCGCTGTGGAGCGAGAACGGGCACGGGGGCGGTTTCTTCAGCGGCTGGGGCTGGCGCAATGATGCGCTGTTGATCTTCGGCGGTGCGGTGACGGCGTTGCCGTTGATCGGCTTCGCGTACGGGGTGAAACGGATTCCGTTGTCGCTGGTCGGGATTCTGCAGTACATCGCGCCCAGTATCGGGTTGTTGTTGGGCGTGTTCTTTTTCCGCGAGCCGTTCGATACGGCCAAGGCGGTGGGCTTCGCGGCGATCTGGACCGGGTTGCTGCTGTTCATCGGCGACGGAGTGTGGCGGTCGCGGGTGGGTGGTGCGTTGAAGCGCTGAAGGCTGAAAGCCTGAAAGCCTGAGCCCTGGTTTGCCGGGGTGCGTGGCCAGGCGGGGTGTGGGTGGGTG
>DMZT01000077.1:2922-7167 GCA_003484865.1 Stenotrophomonas sp. | reverse complement strand
TCTTCCGATCTGGCGCCGCAGCTGGTCAGTGGCCTGCCGGACTTCACCCATCTGGTCGAACAGGTCGGGCCGGGCGTGGTCAATGTCGAGACCACCATCGTGCGCAGTAACCGCCAGGCACGCATGGCCGGGCCGTCCGACCAGGACATGCCGGAGTTCTTTCGCCGCTTCTTCGGCCCGGATTTCCAGATGCCAGGGCAGGGCGCGGACGGTCCCGATGACGGCACCCCGAGCATCCGCGGCCGCGGCATGGGCTCGGGCTTCATCATCTCCGCCGACGGCTACGTGCTGACCAATCACCATGTGGTCGCTGATGCCAGCGAAGTGAAGGTCAAGCTTGGCGATCGCCGTGAGTTCACGGCCAAGGTGGTCGGCAGTGACCAGCAGTACGACGTAGCACTGCTCAAGATCGACGGAAAGAATCTGCCGACCGTGCGCGTGGGCGACTCCAACACCCTCAAGCCTGGGCAATGGGTGGTCGCGATCGGTTCGCCGTTCGGGCTGGACCACTCCGTCACCGCTGGCGTAGTCAGCGCGGTCGGCCGCAGCACCGGCGGCCCGGACCAGCGCTATGTGCCCTTCATCCAGACCGACGTGGCGATCAACCAGGGCAACTCCGGTGGCCCGCTGCTCAATACCCGTGGTGAAGTGGTCGGCATCAACTCGCAGATCTTCTCCGCTTCTGGCGGCTACATGGGGATCAGCTTCGCGATCCCGATCGATCTGGCGATGGGTGCGGTGGAGCAGATCAAGAAGACCGGCCGGGTCAGCCGCGGCCAGCTCGGCGCGGCGGTCGGCCCGATCGATGGCCTCAAGGCCCAGGGGCTGGGCCTGCCGGACAGCCGCGGCGCGCTGGTCAACGAGGTGGTCGCGGGCAGCGCAGCGCTCAAGGCCGGTATCGAGCCGGGAGACGTGATCCGCTCGGTCAATGGCAGCCCGATCAACACCTTCAGCGATCTGCCGCCGGCCATCGGCGCGCTGCCGCCGGGCAGCAAGGTGCGCCTGAGCGTGCTGCGCGATGGCAAGGAGCGGGAGATCACCGCCACCCTGACCGAGCTGGCCGAAGACGCCGAGCGTGGCGCCGCCCGTCCTGCCGCGGACGCGGACGCGGCCAAGCCCGAGGCCGGCGCCAATGCCCTGCTGGGGCTGGAGGTGGCCGACTTGACCGCCCCGCAGCGCCAGCAGTTGGGCCTGTAGGCGGGCGAGGGCGTGCGCATCACCCGGGTCAACGGCCAGTCCGCGCGTGACGCCGGCCTGTCGCCGGGCCTGGTGGTGCTGCAGGTCGGCCGGACCCCGGTCGGCAGCGTGGCCGCGCTGAACAAGGCGTTGGGCGGCTACGCCAAGGGCGATGTGGTCATGCTGCTGATCCGTGCCAACGGCAACAGCGCCTTCGTGGCGGTCAAGGCCGGGCAGTAAGCCCCGCCCCGCCTACGTTTCCGGGCCCGCTTCGGCGGGCCCGGTCGTTTCTGGCGGGCCGATCACGCCAATCGCGGGCGGCCGCACGCGGGACCGGGCCGGCCATGCGATAATCCGCAGTCATCCTGACGACGCGACGCGCCGCCGCCACCTATGTCTTCTGATTCGATGCGGTTCATCCGCAACTTCTCCATCATCGCCCACGTCGACCACGGCAAGTCCACGCTGGCCGATCGCATCATCCAGCTTTGCGGCGGCCTCCAGGCCCGTGAGATGGAGGCGCAGGTGCTCGACTCGAACCCGATCGAGCGCGAGCGTGGCATCACCATCAAGGCCCAGTCGGTCTCGCTGCCGTATGTCGCCAAAGACGGCCACACCTACCACCTGAACTTCATCGACACCCCCGGGCATGTCGACTTCTCCTATGAAGTCAGCCGCTCGCTGGCCGCCTGCGAAGGCGCGCTGCTGGTGGTCGATGCGGCCCAGGGCGTGGAAGCACAGTCCGTTGCCAACTGCTACACGGCGGTCGAGCAGGGCCTGGAAGTGGTGCCGGTGATCAACAAGATCGACCTGCCCACCGCCGACATCGACCGTGCCAAGGCCGAGATCGAGGCCGTGATCGGCATCGACGCCACCGACGCGGTGGCCGTCAGTGCCAAGACCGGCCTGAACGTGGGCGACGTGCTGGAAGCGATCGTGCATCGCATCCCGCCGCCGGTGCCGCGCGATACCGACAAGCTGCAGGCGCTGATCATCGACTCGTGGTTCGATAATTACCTCGGCGTGGTCTCGCTGGTGCGCGTGATGCAGGGCCAGATAAAGGCCGGCGACAAGCTGCAGGTGATGTCCACCGGCCGCAACCACCAGGTCGACAACGTCGGCGTGTTCACCCCCAAGCGCAAGGTGCTGCCGGCACTGAACGCCGGTGAGGTGGGCTGGGTGACGGCCAGCATCAAGGACGTGCACGGCGCGCCGGTCGGCGACACCCTGACCCTGGCCGCCGACCCGGCCGCCACGCCGCTGCCGGGCTTCCAGGAAATGCAGCCGCGCGTGTTCGCCGGCCTGTTCCCGGTCGATGCCGAGGATTACCCGGACCTGCGCGAAGCGCTGGACAAGCTGCGCCTGAACGATGCCGCGCTGCGCTTCGAGCCGGAAAGCTCCGAGGCGATGGGCTTCGGCTTCCGCTGCGGGTTCTTGGGCATGCTGCACATGGAAATCGTGCAGGAGCGCCTGGAGCGCGAGTACAACCTGGACCTGATCAGCACCGCGCCAACCGTGGTCTATGAAGTGCTCAAGACCGACGGCAGCATCATCAACATGGACAACCCGGCCAAGCTGCCGCCGGTGAACATGGTCGATGAGATCCGCGAGCCGATCATCCGCGCCAACGTGCTCACCCCCGAGGAGTACATCGGCAACATCATCAAGCTGTGCGAAGAAAAGCGCGGCAGCCAGATCGGCATCAACTACCTGGGCAGCCAGGTGCAGATCAGCTACGAGCTGCCGATGGCCGAGGTGGTGCTGGATTTCTTCGACAAGCTCAAGTCGGTCAGCCGCGGCTATGCCTCGCTGGACTATCACTTCGTGCGCTTCGATGCCGGCCCGTTCGTCCGCGTGGACGTGCTGATCAATGGCGACAAGGTCGATGCGCTGTCGCTGATCGTGCACCGCAGCCATGCCGACCGCCGGGGCCGCGAGCTGTGCGAGAAGATGAAGGAACTGATCCCGCGCCAGCAGTTCGACGTGGCCATCCAGGCCGCCGTCGGCTCGCAGATCATCTCGCGCACCACGGTCAAGGCGATGCGCAAGAACGTGCTGGCCAAGTGCTATGGTGGCGACGTTTCGCGCAAGAAGAAGCTGCTCGAGAAACAGAAGGAAGGCAAGAAGCGCATGAAGCAGGTCGGCCGCGTGGAAATCCCGCAGGAAGCCTTCCTGGCCGTGCTGCAGATGGACAAGTAAGGCCGGATGGCTTTCCCGGCAGCGGCAGGCGGCACCGGATCGGTGTCGCCGGACGCGCAGGGGCACACCACACCGCTGCAATCGTTCCCAAGGACACTGCATGAAATTGTTTGAGCTCCTCCTGGTCGTACTGACGTTGGCCTCGGGCCTGATCCTGCTGGCCGAAAAGCTGTACTTCGCCAAGCGCCGCGCCCAGCGCGCCGGCCTGCTGGACACCGAGCCGGTGATGGTCGACTACGCGCGGGCGTTCTTCCCGGTGCTGGCGATCGTGCTGGTGGTGCGCAGCTTCATCGCCGAGCCGTACAAGATCCCGTCCAGTTCGATGATGCCCAACCTGCTGATCGGCGATTTCATCCTGGTCAACAAGTTCTCCTACGGCCTGCGCCTGCCGCTGAACAACGCCAAGGTGATCCCGTTCGGCGAGCCCAAGCGTGGCGACGTGGTGGTGTTCCATTTCCCGGGCCACTCGGACAACGATCCGGCCAAGGGTGAGAACTTCATCAAGCGCGTGATCGGCGTGCCGGGCGACCAGATCGAGTTCCAGGGCAACGGCCTGATCCTCAACGGCGAGCCGGTCAAATACGACAACAAGGGTCTGTACGCAGGCCACAACGGTCAGGGCGAGGGCAGCTCGTTGCTGGTCGAGCACCTGCCGGGCCGCACGCATACCGTGCTGGAGACCGATTACGCGCGAGGCGAAGGGCAGTGGACCGTCCCGGCCGGCAAGTACCTGGTCATGGGCGACAATCGCGACAACAGTGACGACGGCCGTTTCTGGGGCCTGCTGCCGGAGGAGAATCTCCGGGGCAAGGCGTTCCTGATCTGGCTGAACTGCTCGGGCTGGTTCTGCAAGGACGGCTTCGAACCGTC
>DMZT01000077.1:0-2865 GCA_003484865.1 Stenotrophomonas sp. | reverse complement strand
GGCTTCGAACCGTCGCGGATCGGCACGGCCATCCATTGATTCATGGCACACGCGTATCTGGGGAGAACGCAATGAATAACATGACATCGCAGCGCGGCATCACCTTGACCTCGTTCCTGGTGGTGCTGATCGTGGTCGCCTTCTTCCTGTACATCGGGATGAAGCTGTTCCCGATGTACCAGGAGTACTACGCCGTGCGTTCGGCGATGAAGAGCCTGGCCAAGGAGCCGGGCGTGGGCAACATGGAGCCGCGCCGCATCCAGGAGATGTTCTTCAAGCGCCTGTACATCAATTACTCCGAAAACGTGAAACCCGCCGACGTGAAGTTCGATCGCATCGATGGCGGCTGGAACATGAAGGTCTACTACGAAGTGCGCCGTGAAATGATCGGTAATCTGGACGTGGTGGGCAAATTTGATTCAAACCAGGAATTGACCCGTAGCGGTGCCGACTAAGACCTTCCAACGCGGTGACCTGATCGGTCACGCCTTCAACGATCCGGGCCTGCTCCAGCAGGCGCTGACGCATCGCAGCGCCGGCACGCCCAACAATGAGCGGCTGGAATTCCTCGGCGACAGCATCGTCAACATGATGGTGGCCCAGGCGCTCTACGAACGCTGGCCCAAGGCCGACGAGGGCGCGCTGACCCGTGCCCGGGCCGAGCTGGTGCGCGAAGGCGCGCTGGCGGTGATCGCGCGCGAGCTGCAGCTCGGTGAGCGCCTGATCCTGGGGCCCGGCGAGATGAAGACCGGCGGCCACCGCCGTGACTCCATCCTGGCCGATGCGCTGGAAGCGGTGGTCGCGGCGATCTACCTCGATGCCGGCTTCGCCGCCTGCCAGGCGGTGGTGCTGCCCTGGTTCAGCGCCTCGATGCAGGCCCTGCCGGCCACCGGCAAGCCCGAGAAAGACCCCAAGACACGGCTGCAGGAATGGCTGCAGGCCCGACAGAAGGCGCTGCCGCTGTACGAGCTGGTGTCAGAATCGGGTGACGATCACGCCAAGACCTTCCGGGTACGCTGCGGCGTAACCGACCCCGCTGTCAGCACCGAAGGCGAAGGTGCCTCGCGACGGCTGGCCGAACAACAAGCGGCTGCCGCCGCCCTTGAGCAATTGGATTCCAAGTGAACGAAGCAACCCCCCATCGTTCCGGCAGCGTGGCCGTCATCGGTCGCCCCAACGTCGGCAAATCCACCCTGACCAACGCCCTGGTGGGCGCCAAGGTCAGCATCGTCTCCAACCGCCCGCAGACCACGCGGCACCGGTTGCTCGGCATTGCCAGCTACCCGGAAGGCCAGATCGTGCTGGTCGATACCCCCGGCCTGCACCGTGCGCAGAAGCGCGCCATGAACCGGGTGATGAACCGCGCCGCGCGCGGCTCGCTCGAGGGCGTGGACGCGGGCATG
This sequence comes from Stenotrophomonas sp., assembly GCA_003484865.1. Taxonomy (GTDB): domain Bacteria; phylum Pseudomonadota; class Gammaproteobacteria; order Xanthomonadales; family Xanthomonadaceae; genus Stenotrophomonas. The sequence goes on along the minus strand of DMZT01000077.1, from coordinate 1,462 downwards.
CTGGTGATCGAGGCCGGCCGCTGGGATGACGAAGACACCCTGGCCTTCAATGTGCTGAGCGACTCGGGCATCCCGGTGGTGCTGGTGGTCAACAAGATCGATCGCCTGAAGGACAAGGGCGCGCTGCTGCCGTTCCTGCAGCAGGTCACCGAAGGCCGCACCTTTGCGGCGGTGCACCCGATCTCGGCGCAGAAGCGCAACGGCCTGGAGTCGCTGGTCCGCGACCTGATGAAGCTGTTGCCGGAAGCCCCGCCGATGTTCGGCGAAGACGAGATCACCGACCGCAGCCAGCGCTTCCTCGCCGGTGAACTGGTCCGCGAGCAGCTGATGCGCCAGCTGGGCGAGGAACTGCCGTACGCGACCACGGTCGAGATCGAGCGCTTTGTCGAAGACGGCAACCTGCTGCGCATCGGCGCGGTGATCTGGGTCGAACGCGAAGGCCAGAAGGCGATCGTGATCGGCAAGGCCGGCACCCGCCTGAAGGAAATCGGCGCCAAGTCGCGCCTGCAGATGGAGCGCCTGTTCGGCGCCAAGGTCTTCCTGGAGACCTGGGTGCGCGTGCGCGAGGGCTGGTCCGACGACGAAGCCGCGCTCAAGGCGTTCGGCTACGAATAAGCCGGCCACTCCGGCCCCGGGCGGTTGAGTCATGCGCATCGACGATGAACCGGCCTTCGTACTGCACGCCCGGGCCTGGCGGGAAACCAGTCTGCTGGTCGAGGTGCTGACCGAGCAGTACGGGCGCATCGGGGTGCTGGCGCGGGGCGTGTCCAGCCCGCGCAGCCAGGCGTTGCGCGCGGCCCTGCAGCCGCTGCAGTGGATCCGCCTGACGGCCGTGCAGCGGGGCGAACTGGCCCAGCTGCGCGGTGCCGAGGCCTTGGACGCCGCGCCCCGGCTCACCGGTGAGGCGATGCTGGCCGGCTTCTATATCAACGAATTGATGATGCGGCTGGCGCCCCGCCAGGATCCGCTGCCCGAGCTGTACGACCATTACGCGCAGGTGCGTGCGCGGCTGCGTGACGGGGAGCCCCTGGCCTGGACGCTGCGTCGTTTCGAGCGCGACCTGCTGGAGGCCCTGGGCTTCGGTTTCGATCTGCTGCATGGCAGCGATGAGGAGCCGGTGGACCCGGCGGCGCGCTATGAGCTGGATCCGCAGGAGGGGCCGCGCCGCCTGCTCAGCGACCGTGGCGTGGATCAACGCCGGGGTACGGCCACCGGCAGCGCGCTGCTGGCGCTGGCCGCCGATGACATGCCGGGGCCCGAAGATCTGGGCAGCCTGCGCCGGCCGATGCGCGCAGTGCTGATGCACCATCTGGGCGGGCGGGGGCTCAAATCCTGGGAAATGCTGGAGGACCTGGCCCGGCGGCGCACGTAAGCGCTGCTGGGCCGCGGCATCCTTGCGGGGTGACTCATGCGGCGCCGGTGCTCCGGCTGCCGCCCCGCGCTCACTGCAGCAGGGCGTCCA
>DMZT01000076.1:3869-4204 GCA_003484865.1 Stenotrophomonas sp. | reverse complement strand
GAGTCCAACTTCGGGCGCCAGATCTGCAAAAGCCGCGAGCAATCGCGGCTTTTGCTTTTTGTGTTTCCGTCCGGCGGGCGATGACGGCCTCAGCAGGCCACGGGGCGCCGCGGGCGCTCGCTGCGGATGCGGCCTGAAAGGCTGACCACCACCTTGCCCTGGGAGGCGCCGTCAAGGCAGAAGATGACCGACTGGTTGCTGCCATTGAGCCGCCCATCCGGCCGGAACTGGAGGCGCGGCTTGGCCTGGCTGCCCCAGGCGCTCAGCCTGGAGCGGGCGTGCTGCTGCACCAGCAGGGGGCCTGCGGAACGCGGCTCGCCCGAGGAAGGCGTTGC
>DMZT01000076.1:0-3723 GCA_003484865.1 Stenotrophomonas sp. | reverse complement strand
CCGAGGAAGGCGTTGCGGGGGCATAGAGCATCCAGCCCCGGGCCCAGTCCCGGCCGCACGTCACGCCATCGTCAGTGGGGCAGACCGCGATCGGGCGCCGTTCGGTGATCGCCGTGTTGCGCGCGGTCGCCAACGCGGAGGCCAGCTGCATGCGCAGGCTGTCGGCCTGCAGGCGATTCCGGGTCTGCTGCATGGCCGGCAGGGCCATGCCGGTGAGGATGGCCAGGACCGCCATCGCGATCAGCGACTGGATCAGCGTCACGCCGGCGCAGTTGACCGGGGGGGGCAGGGGGCGGGCGTGTTCCACGGCGATGGTCCGGGGTGCGTGCAACCTTCACTCTGGCGGCCCGACGGCCCCACCGCCGCCGGTTCATGCCGCGTTGTGCTGTCGGCCCTCCCCTCAACAGGCCGTCACCAACCCGGCCGTTATACTGAAGGCTTCCCGGCAGTGGCGGCACCATGAGCGATCGTTTCCAACTTGAATCCCCGTATTCGCCGGCGGGCGACCAACCGGCGGCCATCGAGAAACTGACCGCCAACTTCGAGGCGGGCATCGCCAAGCAGACCCTGCTCGGCGTCACCGGTTCCGGCAAGACCTACACGGTCGCCAACGTGATCCAGCGGGTCCAGAAACCGACCCTGGTGATGGCGCCGAACAAGACCCTGGCCGCGCAGTTGTACGGCGAGTTCAAGTCGTTCTTCCCGCACAACGCGGTCGAGTATTTCGTCAGCTACTACGACTACTACCAGCCGGAGGCCTATGTGCCTTCGTCGGACACCTTCATCGAGAAGGACAGTTCGATCAACGAGCACATCGAGCAGATGCGGCTGGCGGCGACCAAGACTCTGTTGTCACGCCCGGATGCGATCGTGGTGGCGACGGTATCGGCGATCTACGGCCTCGGCGCGCCCGAGGACTATCTGTCGATGCGCCTGATCCTCTCCACCGGTGAGCGGATCGACCAGCGCGACCTGATCAAGCACCTGACCCAGCTGCAGTACACCCGCAACGAATTCGAGCTGCACCGCGGCACCTTCCGCGTGCGCGGCGAAGTGATCGATGTGTTCCCGGCCGAATCGGACAGCGAAGCGGTGCGCATCGAACTCTTCGAAGGCGAGGTCGAGCAGATCAGCATGTTCGATCCGCTGACCGGCGAAAGCCTGCGCAAGATGATGCGCTACACCATCTATCCCAAGACCCACTACGCGACCACCCGCGAGCGCGTGCTGTCGGCGGTGGACACGATCAAGGCGGAGTTGAAGGTCCGCCTGGAACAGCTGTACGAGCAGAACAAGCTGGTGGAAGCGCAGCGCCTGGCGCAGCGTACTCAGTTCGATCTGGAGATGATGGCTGAGGTCGGCTACTGCAACGGCATCGAGAACTACTCGCGGCATCTCACCGGCAAGAACGCCGGCGATCCACCGCCGACGTTGTTCGACTACCTGCCGCCGGATGCGCTGCTGGTGATCGACGAATCGCACGTGACCATTCCGCAGATCGGCGCGATGTTCAAAGGCGACCGGTCGCGCAAGGAAACCCTGGTCGAGTTCGGTTTCCGCCTGCCCTCGGCCCTGGACAACCGTCCGCTGCGGTTTGAAGAGTGGGAAGAGCGTTGCCCGCGCAGCATCTATGTCTCGGCCACGCCGGGGCCGTACGAGCTGCGCGAGACCGAAGGCGAGATCACCGAACTGGTGGTGCGCCCGACCGGCCTGATCGATCCGGTCGTCGAGATCCGCCCGGTCGGCACCCAGGTCGATGACCTGATGTCCGAGGTCAACGAGCGCATCAAGCTGGGCGACCGCGTGCTGGTCACCACGCTGACCAAGCGCATGGCCGAGAACCTCACCGAGTACCTGACCGAACACGGCATCCGCGTGCGTTACCTGCACTCGGATATCGACACCGTCGAGCGCGTGGAGATCATTCGCGATCTGCGTCTGGGCAAGTTCGATGTGCTGGTCGGCATCAACCTGCTGCGCGAAGGCCTGGACATGCCGGAAGTGTCGCTGGTGGCGATCCTTGATGCCGACAAGGAAGGCTTCCTGCGTTCGACCGGCTCGCTGATCCAGACCATCGGCCGCGCCGCGCGCAACCTGCGCGGCAAGGCGATCCTGTATGCGGACAAGATGACGCGCTCGATGCAGGCCGCGATCGACGAGACCGACCGCCGTCGCGCCAAGCAGGTCGAATACAACGAGCTGCACGGCATCGTGCCCAAGTCGGTGCTGCGTCCGATCACCGATGTGCTCGAAGGCGCGCGTTCGGAAGCGGCCGAGAAAGAGTCGCGCGGCAAAGGGAAGGGCAAAGGCAAGGGCGGGCGTGTGGCCGAAGAGTCCACCGATTACCGCACGATGGAGCCGGCCCAGATCGCCAAGCGCCTGCAGGCCCTGGAGCAGCAGATGTACCAGCACGCCCGCGACCTGGAGTTCGAAGATGCGGCCCGTGTACGTGATCAGATCCGCCAGTTGAAGGAGGCCAGTCTGGGCTGAACAACACATCGTGAAATATCTTCACAAAAGTGTTGCGCTTTCCGGGGGGCGTCCGTAATATACGCGGCCTGCACCGACGCATTCGCAGCGGGGCAGGAAAGCAAAACGGGCGGTTAGCTCAGCGGTAGAGCACTACCTTGACATGGTAGGGGTCACAGGTTCGAACCCTGTACCGCCCACCACTTCAGTCCCGGAGACTGTCGTGGCACAACAGAAAAGCCAGCCCTCGGGTTGGCTTTTTTGCTATGTGCGTTTCCTGACAACGGCCTCCATGGCGCACTGATACCCCGCACTGCGCCCGCCGTCGACACTCAGGGTTTGCTGGGTGCTGCACATGCGGCGAGTGCTACACAGCGGCGGCATGGCTGCACACGCGTCGCTTCCCATTTTCGGCAAGGCGTGTGTCGTCGCTTTGCTGGCAGGCATCTGCACGATCGTCTTCTCGCCCCGGCTGCTGCCGCTGGGGTGGGGCGTTGCCGCAGCAGCTGCCGGCAGCCTGCTCTGGGTCCTGCCCTGCCGCCTCCGCCTCCTCGGCGCTGCCTTGTTCGGTCTCGGCTGGGCCGCCGTGCACGGTCACGCCGGGCTGGCGCAGCAGCTGCCCCCCGGTGGCCCGCCGGTGGACCATGTGCTGCAGGGGCGCGTGATCAGCCTGCCTCAGCAGGGTCCCGGCGGTACCCGTTTCCGCTTCCGGGTGGACGACGGCCCGACGATGCCAACCGAACTGCGCGGCCGTGACCTGGCGCTGGGCTGGCATGACGCATTCCGTGGCCCAGCCGATGAGCGCCGGCGCACGCTCCAGGCCGGCGAACGCTGGTCGCTCACGGTCCGGGTCCGGCCGCCACGCGGGCGGGTGAACCCCGGCGGGTTTGACGCCGAAGGCTATGCGTTGCGGCAACGGGTGGCTGGCAGCGGGTACGTGCGCGAGCCTGCCCAGGCGCACCCGCTGGGTGAGCCGACCGGACTGCCTGCGTGGCGAGAGCAGATGGCTGACGCGATCGCCACGGCAGTCGAGGGCGATGGTCGTCGCTTCGTCCAGGCGCTGGCACTGGGCGATACCCGCGGCCTGAGCCAAGCCGATTGGGATGACCTGCGTGCGCTGGGGGTGACCCACCTGGTGGCGATCTCCGGCTTCCATGTCGGCGTGGTGGCCGGCGTCGCCGCTCTTTTGGCGGGCGGGCTCTGGCGGTGCCTGCCGATGCTCGGCCTGTACGTACCGCGTCCGCTGGGGGCCGC